>NZ_BAAJMC010000006.1:0-195921 GCF_057551365.1 Colwellia sp. KS18-150
TTCCAATATAAAGCTAGAACGTTTCTAATGAAGCTTGTTCTTTAGAAACCTATTATCATTTTCTTTATTAGGCGTCATACAACTATCGTATTTACCAAATAATGAATACCGATTTAGGGCTATCCGATCATAAAGCCAATTTCTTATTGCCGTTGGGATTATTTTGAATACGAATAATATGCGCCATGGGAATCCAAGCTTATTGACGACATTTAAAAATGCATCACTTTTATCAAAGTAGTGGTTACCTTCAACATACAACATGGTATCAAAATGATCCGTTGGCATATTAAAATGCGCTAGTATGCGCTGGCCTTCAGGAGATTGTACGCTACATAGTTTAAAACGCTGTCGGTTATCATATTTAATGATGAATTTGCTCCAAGCATTACAAAGCTTGCAGATACCATCAAATAAAATCACACAGTCATTTATATCAACGTTAGGAGGATACTTTTCGATAGTCATATCTTCTCCTTTCAGTGCTCATTTTTTATTTCGTCCTTTAATTCGACAAGTAAAATCAAACTAAAACCAATTAAGGCAATATTGGTGGTAACTGGGTTAAATGCTTCAATAAGAAGTTGAGGCTGCAATATTGCGACAAAACATAATAAGCCAGAAAGTCCGATAATGTTTAAGTAAACTATCATTTTATTGCGATAAAAAATGAAGAATAAAATTCCGAAAATAACCTCTCCTACACCCGCTGACTTAGTCACTAAATAAGAAAACTCGTTCGATAAACCAATGCTGGCAGTCATGGCTTTTTCTAATGGTGCAATATGAACAAGTTTTGGAAAAATCCCATGATATAACCAACTAAAGGAAATAATGAATCTTGCAATTTGTAGTGATGACAAGGTTGGCCTCTTTGTTTGTGATTTAAACTAATGATTTAAGTTGTTGGATTTGATTGAGGGCGTATTAGCATTATTAGAAATAGTATCAACATTCGCGATGTAAACATAACCAATCAAAACTAACCTCCTTTTAACCAACATCCTTTACTGCCCTTATCATACTTAGTGATTGATACAATGTCCGTAGCCTTTTATTATTTCTCGCTCTGTAAATTGATCTGGTATATATCAACACCAAAGCCATGAATACTTGATGATTTTAAAAATGAAAAGCCAGCTCTATGAGCAACTTTAATTGAAGGTACATTATTAGGGTCTATTAATGCGGAAATAGTTTTTCGTTTTAATGCTAACTTACAAAAATTAACCACTGCTACTGTTGCTTCCGATGCAAAACCTTTTCCTTGCTGTGAAATAGGTAATCGATAGCTAACGTGGAGCAAATCTTCACCTTCTACTGAATGGGAATTTAATCCGCATATGCCAACAAAATCATTCGTAGACTTTGAGAATATAGCCCATTGGCCATAGCCCTTAGAACTATATTGTTGTTGGCAATTAGCTATATATTTTTTTATATCTTCATCATCATGTACACCTACAATGGAGTACTTCATTATTTCTGGATCTGATAAAACTAGACGTAGCACTTCTGAATCTTTGTCAGTAATCTCACAAATAGTCAGCCTTTCAGTTTCCACAATACTCACAATGCACTCCTTAGAAAGTGATTAATGTTGCCCATAAAATTAATAGATTAAATTTGCTAAATAATTACTTTTCATCTGATTCATAAACATTATCTTTTAGTAAGTCCCGTAAGTCTTGAATATCACTTAATAAATAATTCACTAACTTAGAGTTAATTAACATTGGAGGTGTTTTTCCAGCAAAGTCTGTATGCATCTGAATGAAAAGCGAGCTTGATTTTGATGATAAAGACTTTAACTGGTAAGTTATAGTTGAGTTTGCTCGAATATACTTTGTATTCTCATAACCTTCTTCGTAAGGAGTTAATTTAATCGTAGCCAAACTATTGTGTTCATCTACTTGCCATATTGAACGAAATATAAAGTCTCTTTTCGTTAACGGCCAAGGCATTTTTACCACTGAGTAATAAACTCTATCGTTAGGCAATAGCTGTTTTATTATTTTGACACTATGGCAGTTCTTGATCCATTGCCAACATTTTTCATCATGATTAAATTGAGCTAGCAAACTTTTAAATGGCACATTAAATGTAACTTCTGCTTTTACTTGTAGATATTCTGAGTCGACAGCTTTGCGAGTATAAATGTTTATTGCTTCTTTTGAATGCTGTAATTTCCAAGAGGAAATTTCCACAGTATGACATTGGTAAGTTATTAAAAATAAAGTCCAAAAAGCAATATGCCTATTTATAAATATCATCTAAATTACAAAGTTCATTTAGCTCAATGAATCGCAAGACTATAATTTTCACTTTTCGTTGTACCCTTTTTCTATTCTGACCTTATCGAGCTTCGCATATAAGTGCTCTGTAAAAAAGCCATGCATTAAAAATCGCTGCCCTAAATTCCAAGGACCAACTAAGTATTGCGGGTATTTGTTATAAGCGTATTCAGTGATAGTAGTATCACCAATGATCTCTCCTACCCTAACTGCAATGGACTGGTCTAGATTGAAGCCATTAATTGCGTCACGGTATTCATCTTTTTTAAGTAATAAGCAAAATAGGCACATAAACAATGCATGCGAAGTTTCAAAATCTAAAATTTGGGTAGACTTTTTGTTAATAGAAAACTCTGCCATGTTAATTGGTTGCCAACTATGCCATTTGTATTCCTGATTCAGCGCATATGTTTTCGGCTGCTCTTTTTTACCTAACTTAATAAAGCAGTCAAACAGCTCTTGGTCATGATTAACAAATGTATCCATTAACATATCATTAATGGTTTTTGGATAAAGATTAACCCTATGATCATGCCCTGTATTTTCTGCTAAAAAGTTAAGGATATTAGATTCAGTCGCAAAATGTCGCAGAATAAGTAAGTTAGCTTCTGGGGATACAAAATACGTGCAAAACCAACAAATAGTTTTTTGCAAAAAATCATGTGCACTGAACTGAGGGAAAGGTAGACGTTTAATAAACCAAATAATATGCAGTAATATGGCAAAAAAGAACTGTAATAATGGCCTTAATACCCAGCGAAAGTTATTATTTAGATCTTGCATCCACAATTGTACTGCTTCATCTTCAATGGGTAGTGAGTCGTCGTTACTTATTGCTTGCAAGTAGGGACTAAAAGGCGGTTTACTCATTGTCTACCTCGGTTAATTGAACTTGATATAATTTCGCAACCACTTTGGCTGTTCTAATAATATCTTCAATGTTTTCAGGCGACGTGGCTACGCGATCAATAAGCTTATATAGATCAGTTAGATGATGTTCATCATTCTCGCCATGATAATCCATAAAGCTTGTTGCCGAGGTTTCAAATTGAAATTGCTCATTTACAAGCGCTGACCACTTAATTGCCATTTTATTGCCAAGGCCTTCAATAATCCACATGGCACCAATTAAATCAATGGGATTGGGCTGACTAGCGCGATACATTAAAAAACCATGTAAAGCTTCAGAGCCAATGTTTTTTTTAGCATCTTGAATAGTACTTAGTGTTCCACCAGCAGCAACATAATCAGCTTCAAGCAGTAAGTAATCTTTATGTTCTTCTGTGGCATGCGATATTACAATAGATCTTACATCAGCATAATGTCGGTCAAAGCTTGATGCACTACGGCTAATCCAACGTGATCCCTCAATAACCTGCTGGCGTAAATTAAGTAATAATTTTTGATAATCTTCAAGGCTGAGTCGCCCCTGTTCTAAACGTTTTATTATCGGAACTTGATTAACTTCAATATCGAAATTTAGCCACACAGTTAGCAGTGACTGTAAACAAGTTTGTCCTAACTTGGTTAATACCATATTGTCCATTATTAACTACCTGCTACTGTTAAGTGCATATATGCACAGTTAAAGCGTCCACTTTCGGGCACCATACAAAAAATAGTTTCACCCGCTTTAATGTCGTGCGTGTTAATAAACTCATCAAGCATGATAAAAATTGATGCGCAACCTGTATTACCTCTTTCATAAAGGTTGGTGTACCACTTTTCTTCAGGAATACTAGTCCCTGCAGTTTTAAGCATGTCAAAGATCTTGCTTTTAAAATACTTGGAAGAGAAATGACATAATACATGGTCTATTTTCTGTGTATTAACGTGACCTTGAGCAATAAGTTTTAAAAACCCTTGCACGCCAACCGCGACAATATTGTCCAATAACCTAACATCTTGACGTAACATCAAGGCACCCGCTTTTTCAGCTTCTGAATAGGTCTGATAGTCTTGCCAAGTTTTCTGCTCATCATTTTTTGCTTGCCCTACCGACATACAAACAGGGAAGGCATTGGCATGAGAGAAGCTTTTAATCCAATCAATGCGAATGCTTTTGGTATTAGGCCTTATTTGATTTTCTAATAACAAAGCACCTGCACCATCTGACAACATCCAACGTAAAAATTCGGCATTAAAATCTATATCATTATTAGATAATTGTTCATAACGTGAATTTTTAAATAAGCGTGACGTCAGCTCACTAGCGATCACTAAGGCATTATTGCTATCTTGACATTTTACATTATTGAAAGCTGTTTTCAGAGCCATCATGCTACTTGAACATATGCCATGACTAGTATGAAGCTCTACTTCTGATAAATTTAACGACGCTTGTACCATGCTACCAAATCCCGGTAATACCATATCACCTTGGCTTGTTGCACAACTGAGCATTTCAATTTTAGCAGGTGATATATAACTACCTTCAATACAGTTAATTCCTGCATTAGCTGCCATATCACTATTTGATATTTCGGTTTCTTGATGCTCATTAATGGCATAGTGTCGCTGTAATATGCCATTTGATTTCAAAATCTTCTTTTTCAACCGGCTTTCTTTGCCGTGAATTAAACCAAGTATGCCTTCAATCTCTTCATTATTAACAGCTTTTCCAGGTAGAAAATGCCCAGTACTATTGATATATACTTCCACTTAATTTCCTTTTTTTAAGTATGTTTTCAAACAACGTAAGTTTTCTTCAAAATATGGGAATACACACACCACTGCCATAAAGACTAAATAAAGCGGAATATAAGCAGAAGTGCCATGTGGTGTGTCTAATAATATTAATGACAAGCTACCAGCCCAATTAGCAGTAATAAGAAGGATAAAGACATCCCAATTAATAACAATAATAGAGATCAGCATATATAAGGGTAGTGAGCCAAGGTAAGTATGCGCATGCATTTCCCAGATAGATATTTCACGTCTAGGCGCCGCAAACCTTACATCCCAATGCGCCACTAATTCATGTGAAATCCAAGTAATAATGCAAATAAGTAGAATTAAGACATTCACGTAATAAATCAAACACAGCATTATGGGAATCGCCATTTGGATCCCCATAACCGAATGCATAAGTGACTCTTTAAGGCCTGACGTAACCTCTATTTTAGTGGCACGATGACAACACCAATCAACAAAGCCAGCTACCCCCCACAATGGAAGGAACACATAAAGCATTGCATTTATTAATAAATCAGATGTATCCATACTACCATTAACCTTATATTTTACTTTAGATACTACTTAATACATGTATGAAAAAATAGTAACTTTTCAAAGTGTACTTTTTCATAATTTGAATTGATTTTGTAAATATCTAAGTATATCTCCGTTCATTTTTTGGATCATAATGTCTAGAGCAGTTATTAACTTAGTGATTAATTACTTAAACATGCCCATCAACTGCTCTCCCTGTGATGACATTAACCAAGCGAGTGCGCCACAATTTACCATTACCGTTAACCAGAAAGTCATCCTGAATTCACGCTTTTGAGATTTATGCCGTAATGCTTGCTGGGCGATAGCGGCGCCGGGCCAACCGCCGGCTAACGACAATATGTGCAGGGTATTTTCAGATGTGCGCCATTTGCCATGTTTCGCTTTCGACTTATCAAAAGCGTAAGTAAAAAAGGTTAACATGCTCGCGATACAATAAACGAATAGTAAGTTTATAGGTAAACGTCCGAGAACAAATGCCACAAAAATCCCCGCCAAAAATAACAGGGATAAATATATTGAGAAATTACTTTTCGATTTTTGCTGTTTTTTAATAAGAACTTCGCCTGAAAAAGTCGCATTGGCTGCACAATGTCGGCCTTGCTTATCTTTGGTGGTAGAAAACGTGATTACATCGTTAATGCGTGGCATTCGGCTGCGATTTGAAAAGGCTGTTTTATGAATAAACACATGCTCGCTGCCGTCGTTAGGCGCAATAAAGCCAAAAGCTTTAGCGTCATTCCAATTAAGTAACCTTCCTTTTGAGCGCATAACACTAATCCATTAATGAGTCATTATTGCTTTGAATAAGTGTTATATAACCACACCTTTAACGACTTTTCAGTAAATTTTGTAAGAGCAAAATTAAACTACCGGCAATGAGCCCCCATAATACTGAGCTTAATCCCCATAAAGAGAGGTTTGAGGCCGTCACTAGTAAGGTAATGATTGCGGCCTCAGAAACCTTACTGTCGGTTAACGACTGTTTAATGCTATTGGTGATGGTAGATAACAGCGCTATGCCTGCTAATGCATAAATAAGTGCTGTAGGTAAGGCTGAAAATACTGTCATTAAATAGCCCGCGGAAATAGCCATCAGTAAATAAAAGATACCGCCAGCTATAGCCGCCCAATAACGCTGCTGCGGTTTTTCACTGACTTCGTCGCTCATGCAAATGGCTGCTGTTATGGCCGCTAAGTTAATGCCATAAGTACCAAAAGGCGCTGAAATTAGATTAACCAAACCTGTCACACTTAACACAGAAGAAACAGGCGCTTTATATAAATGAGCTTTAAGTACCGCTATGCCCGGTAAATTTTGTGCCGCCATAGTGACAATAAACAAAGGTAAACCAATACCTAGCATGCCGTTCACGGTAAAATTAGGTGAAATATAGGAAAACTCACTTAACTGCCATGATAATTCAACATTGGTGACTAAATCTAATTGCCAGGCAAACACGCCACTGATCACTAATACCCATAACATGGTAAATTTTGGGCTTATTAGTTTTGCTACTAGGTAAGTAACAAACATAGCCATAACCAGTATTGGCTGGTTATTCATTTGATTAAATACATCAATACCGAAGTTAATCAATATACCGGCAAGCATGGCTGAAGCGAGTTGCAGTGGTAATTTATCTACTAATTTTTCAAACCAACCCGATATGCCACAAATAAAAATGAGTAACGCAGAAAACATAAATCCAGCGACGGCTTCATTCAAACTAAAGCCTTGGCTGTTAGCAATAAGTAATGCTGCCCCCGGTGTAGACCAAGCAATAAGTATTGGCACGCGATGATACAAGGATAAGCCGATGGAAGTGAGCCCCATCGATAACCCCAGTGCCAACACCCAACTGGCAGCAAGGTTAACATCGCCCCCTAAGTTAATAACTGTTTGATAAATTAAGGCGATGGAGCTGGCAAAACCAACTATTACGGCAACTAAGCCGGCAACAGTCGCGCTAATAATACGATTGACTAACAATACCTATGCTCCCATAATAGTTTTTCTCTGTGCGTTATAGCGCACAATTTATCACTGTATGTTATAACGCACAAGGTAATATGAACAAGAGCATTATGAATGCGACTATTGGTAGTCAGCTTAAATCGGCTAGAAAACTTAAAGGCTGGAGCCTTGATACCGCCAGTCAATTTACTCACGTATCAAAAGCCATGTTAGGTCAAATAGAGCGCGGTGAATCAAGCCCTACGGTGGCAAAGCTGTGGGATATTGCCAATGGTTTTGAATACCCACTAAGTTACTTTTTGGGTGAAGCCGCCACACACAACACGACTCAAACCACGCTTGCATCAGAACAAGGAATTAGTATCACTACCCTATTTCCTTTTAATTCTGAAACACGTCTGGAAGTGTTTTCGCTATGTTTATCTGCTGAGCATCAGCATATGTCGACGCCTCACAATAAAGGCGTGATAGAACACATTTTAGTGATTGAGGGCGAAATGGAATATTTTTACCATGATAAATGGCATAAATTAGCGACAGGAGAGTCGGCAAAATTTACGGCGAATAAAACGCACGGCTACCGTAACCCATCAAAGAAGCCAGCAATTTTTCATAATATTATTTGCTATACCGAGCAAAACAGTAAGTAATTCATATTTTAGCTGTAACTAAGCTATTTGAGTTTATTTCGTATGCGGCTTAGCGCTATTGGCGTGATGCCAATATGTGAGGCGATCATTTTAAGCGGAATAATATCTCTTAACTGCGGGTTTTGGTCTAAAAAGGTTAAATATCGTTGCTCCGCACTTTGTTGAACAAAGGCGTATTCGCGCTCTTCCTTTTTAATAAACATGTTTTCAAGTAAACGATTATAGGCTGACATAAAACCGGGCTGTGATTTCATTTGTTGATAAAACACCTGCCAGTCAAATTCCAAACAAATAACATCATCTAAGGCTTCAATGCTAAACAAGGTATCAACATTTTTGGTCATTGCTCTTGTCGAGCCACTAACACTAGGAGCACAGGCAAAAGACTGAGTAAACTCTTTACCCTCAGGAGAAACACTTAAATAGCGAACAATCCCTTTGACGAGAAAAAAGAGCTTAGGTGCCGGTTGCCCTTGGCTGATTAGCTGCTGACCTTTTTGATAATGTTTGAGCTTAGCCTTAAGACCAAACTTCTCGAAATTAGCGCTATCAATACTAAGGTTAATACCTGAAAAGTATTGAACGAAGTCTTCCATATGTTTTTGCAGGCTCATGCGCTGTTAATATCCATTTATTTCGTTATGTATCGCCAAAGATAATTACTGAGGTTTTGAAGAGATCAAATATAGTGCGAATAAGGTTAACATTAATCCCGGTAATGCGCTGAATAATTGCGTTAACTCTGCTACACCTTGCGGTACAACAACCAAAGAAGGAATAAGATAAGTAAAGCCTAAGAGGCGATTGGGACCAACTTTTTTTACCAAATACTGCTGTAAAAAAAAGGTCGCAATAGTGGTAAATACCGTTAAATATAACAAGATCTTCCAAAATTTAGTTTGTTGCCACGTAATAGTATCTACCTCGCCAAACAGCAGTAAAAGCGGTAGTAAAATCACACTCCCTAATAGCATGATATAAAACGCCCCTAGCATTGGCGGTACATTAACAGCCCACTTTTTTATCAAGCTCACATGGATAGCCAAGCAGCAGCAAGCAACTAAAAATATGCTGTCGCCTAGTCGCCACTCTGTTATGGAAAGTGTTTCTTGGTTAAAGGCCTGTAACACCCATATTGCGCCTAGTGTGCCAATGAAAAACCCTGTTATTTGTTTACCCGAAGTCACAAGGTTTAAACCCAAATAAGTAATAGCAACACTCAGCAACGGCAGCAAGGTATAAATAACTGAGGTACGCTTAGCATCGGTGGTTTTAAGCGCCTCAAATAATCCGATAAAGAACAACACTAAAAAGACACTAATGAGGCTGTAATGAAATAATGTTTTTCTGTTCAGCTGTTTAACAAATGTCATGCCGACAAAAGGTGCCATCAACAATGTTGCCAATATAAATCTGAGCGCAGTACTGGCAACAGGATTTACAAAAGGAAGTAAATACTCTGAAACAACAAATGAAGATGCCATTAAACTCACCCACACCAGTAAAATGAGATTATCCCCAAGTGTTGATTGCATTGATTGCTTTCTCGTTTTTATGCTGCTTTAGCAGTGACAAACTTATGAAATAAAAACTCTGAAATAGCGATATCAATGTCGAGTTGGTATACCTCAGTTAATAATTGATGTAATTGCGCAATACTGATGATTTTAGTGGTTTGAGTAACGCCCTCTTTTATATGGTGATATTCGTTATTGCGTAATGATTTAATTTCATTAAAAAACTTACGGCAAATCACTAAATTATTAACAAAAGCGGCGTTAGGATGTTGATGCGAATAGAAATGCCCTAATACACAATCGGCTTCGCTGTAGTAATGTAAATCAAAAGTATAAAGAGTAAAGAATTCATCATCTTTAAACACTTGATAGCAATAATCACCTCGTTTATTTTTGATAATGCGGTATTGAGCATCACCTTGCTCTTGTATTACCCCAAGCGCTATTTTTACTGGAAAACGAGCGCCTAAGTGACCAAAACCAGCATCAACAATATAGTCTTCACCTGCTAAGGTAAGCAGTGTCACTCGGTGGGTTCTCGCAACGTCTATGTCTTGATTGTAGATAACTTTTGAGAGTAATAAACGCACGTTAAATTTAAGCTCAGACAAGACAGTGAAAACCAATTTATTATGCTCAAAGCAGTAACCACCACGGTGTCTGGTAACTATTTTATTAAAAAGCGATTCGGCATCTAATGGCAGCTCTTGCCCTAATACTACTGCCAAATTATTAAAACTATATTGGGCAATATGCTTACTTTGCAGTTCATTTAAAAAATCTATGCTGGTCGGCTGCTCTTGAAGATTTAGATCGGCTATATATTGCTGAGCTATTTGGGCTGTGTCCATGTTATTAGTCCTTTATGATTTTGAAGTACTTGATGAATAACTACAGCTTTATGGAGAAAGTTTGCGGGGTAATTAACCTAGGTTTAGTGCAGACAATTTTTATTAAAATAATATTTAATTAATTGAAATAAAATGTTCAGAAGCCAGAAACAGCAAACGAGTGTTATGGCTTCTAACATATTTATTCCTTCATAACCTCGCAGCGGTAACCACTAAAACTGATAGCTTATGCCCGTATTTAAGGTATAGGTATCTAAATCGCCCATATCAAATACCTCATAACCAACCTCCATGCCTAGACCAAAATCCCATCGATATTGCCAACCTGCTGATAAATATAAGCCCGTGCCAGAGTCGTCTGCTACAAGTCTGTTTTTTCTATACATATCATAGTCATATTTCTGTACGCCCACTTTAGTAAATAAACTATTACGTTTAGATAATGGCAAGGTGCCTTTCACTGCAGCAACTAAGTTTCGATAATCTACTTCATCAATACCTTGACCAAATAAATTATTATTCGTGTTTGAGCAATGCCAATCGTTATCAGAAACTTCGTTACATTCCCAATCATCAACATCAGTCCCTACATTCAAACCAACTTCAAGAGAGAAGTAGTTGTTTATGGCATAATTGTAATAGCTATAAAGCTGTACTACTCCATTATCCTTACTGTTAGAGCCCTTGTATTCCACACCACCCGCAGCTAGGTGTGTACCAAAGCTATGTTTCTTAATATTATTGTTATCATCTGTGAATGCCTGCACATTACAGCTAACCGTTATCAACAATAATAAACCCGTAGTTTGCCTAGTAAATATATTCATTTGTTCCTCTTAATATAATCAAGTGTCCTTTCTTGTGATTAAAAGTAAATCAACGCGCATGGTAAAGCTGTGTCTGTAGTGTTTAAAAAATGTCAGAAACTGTAAGGAAGGCGTCAGGTAAATATTTTATTGAAAACTGAGTAGGCATCTAATACAGCTCTTGCCTTAACACTACCGACAATTATTAACGCTATCGTGAGCAATACACGTGCTTTGCCGCTTAATTGAGAAAGTTAATTGGGTATTTTAGCAATATTGTTCTAGGCTGATTAAACAACAGACAAAAAATATCAGAAGGATTTGAATATGTTTGGCTTTTGGCGTTTCAAAGAAATTAATCACGACAACTATCAATTACTGACTTCTGAATTTAATTTTTTGTTAGTGGCTTTATCAATTGTTGTTGCCATATTCGCGGCCTATTCGGCTTTAGTTACACTCGATAGAGTCAGGGCTTCAAATAATAAAAAAATTATAGATTTCTGGTTGGTTTTTGGCAGTTTTGTCATGGGTATTGGTGTCTGGGCTATGCATTATACTGGCATGCTCGCATATAAAATGCCGATACCAATGTCATTTAGTCCTTTAATCACAACACTTTCAGTTTTACCTATTTGCATCGGCTCCTATATAACCCTACGAAAGATCGCTAACAATAAGTTAGACTTTTTAACGATTCAATTATCTGCACTTTCTTTAGCGCTAGCCATTGGTGCAATGCATTTTATTGGAATGGAAGCGATGCTGTCTGATGCCATAATGCAATATGATTTAAGCTTGTTTGTGTTATCCATCATAGTTGCGCATATTTTAGCTACCGGAACACTCTACCTCATCGTTCTTGAAACCAAATTAACTAAAAAGCGATTTGCAATACGCGCGCTTTGTGCTGTTTTCATGGGGGGAGCCGTTTCTAGCATGCACTACATCGCCATGGTGTCGGTTTCTTTTCAGCTGCCTCTTGATATACCTATACCAACGGGGCATTCAGCTCATGACTCATTAATTATCCCCGTTGCAATTGCAGGTATTATCTCTGTACTTGTTGTGAGCACAATCTTGTGTGCATTAATTGACAAACGTTTACAAGCCGCTGAGCTTTCCGTTAAGGAAAGTAAAATTAGAGAAAATGATATTGTAGAGCATTTGCCTGATGGCTTATTAGTTATAGACACTAAAGGGAAGATTGTATCAGCCAACACTGCTGCTCAAGTAATGTTTAACTTATCGAGTACTGCAATAAAAGAGCTTCAAATTGAACAACTTGTGCCCGCAGTTACCTACTCACAGTTAGTCGATGATGTCGTATTGTTTGATCATGTTTTTTTAGGGCAAACCATCGTCATTGAAGGGCTCAAAAAAAACGGTGAAACCTTCCCTATAGAAGCCCACTTTTCAAAAATGACTTTAGTTATCGATTTTCAAGTGATGTTTAGCTGCGTAATGCGAGACATAACCGAACGTATGCAACTAGAAAAACAATTAGGGCAAGCAAATAAGTTAGAGTCTATTGGTCAACTTGCAGCCGGTATCGCACATGAAATAAATACCCCTACCCAATATGTGACTGACAATACCACGTTTTTAGAAAGCGCATTTGCCAGTTGTGTTGAAGTAATTGAGCTTTATCAAAAAACCTATAACAAACCAATAAAAGAGATTAGTGAACAGGAAGTTCAAGCTCTCGCCAAGTTGGTTGATGAAACGGATATTGAGTTTATATTAGAGGAAGTGCCTTCAGCTATCTCACAATCGCTAGAAGGGTTGCATCGAATTGCAACGATAGTCAAAGCAATGAAGTCATTTTCGCATCCCAGCAAAGGAGAAATGGAGCTTACTAGTATTCCTGAGGCGATCGAAACAACAATTACAGTAGCCCGTAATGAGTGGCGATATATAGCAACATTAGAGACAAAGTTTGATGATGAATTGCCACAGATTATGTGTATCAGAGATGAATTAAATCAAGTATTCCTAAATATCATCGTTAATGCCGCGCATGCGATTCAAGATAAGCATAAAGCCCCAGATCAACCAAATGGAAAGATACACATAGCAGCATTTCAACAAGGCGATAACGTTATTATTGAAATAAATGATAATGGCTCGGGAATGCCTGACGAAGTTATTGAACGAATTTTTGATCCATTTTTTACCACAAAAGGTGTCGGTAAAGGGACAGGCCAAGGTCTTAGCTTAGCCTACTCAGTAATTGTAGACCGTCACCAAGGGACAATTAAAGCAAGATCTGTTCTTGGTGAAGGGACATATTTTATTATTTCATTGCCTATAAACAACAAACCATCCGTCGAAGAAATACCCGAAGAGTTAGAAGAAGGAACATTAATATGAGAGTAATGTTTGTCGATGACGAAATTATGATTCTTAATGGCTTAAAGCGCGCTTTATTTAGAAATAAGTGGACACTTGTTTTTGCTGATAGTGGTGATAAAGCATTAAAGAAGTTAGCGCTTGCGCCTGTTGACTTCATTGTAACCGACATGTTGATGCCGGGTATGAATGGTGCGGAATTTTTAGAGAAAGTTTCAACTTTATACCCACAAATTGTGCGAATAGTGCTGTCTGGCCACTCAGACAAGGAGGCAGCAAAAAGAGCAAGCTTTGTTGCCCATCAATGGTTTAATAAACCATGTCAGCCAGAAATGCTAGAGAAGGTTTTAAATCATATTAACGTAATTAAAAATGCTTTACCTGATCCTAATGTTCAAGAGGTTGTAGGGAAAATAAAAACATTACCTTCACCTCCCAAAGTTTACATGCGCTTGAGTGCCTCCTTACAAGATAAATCGGTAGACATGCAAAAGGTTGCTCAAATTATTGCTGATGAACCCTCACTCGTCGCAAAAATATTACAGCTAACCAACACCTCCTTTTTTTCAAACGGAAAACAAGTTGAAAGCTTAACAGAAGCAATTACCCGCCTTGGTGTGGAGTTGGTGTGTAGTATTGTCATCGCCGCCGAAACTTATTCTAAAATAGAAGAAATCCCTGGTTACTCTATTGCCGATGAACAAAAACATTGTTTGTCTACTGCTCGCTTAGCTGCTTCCATGGTTGAACCTTCACTTAGGCAAGAAACCATATTAGTCGGTTTATTACACAATATTGGCAAGTTTATTCTGTACGAAGTATCACCTGAAGCTATGGCTAGTTATATTAAACAAAGGGTTATTGGTGAGGATAATATTGAACTGGAACAAAGCCTATTTAATGCTGACCATACTCAACTAGCAGGGTATTTGCTACATTTGTGGAATTTTTCATACAACCTTATTGAGAATATTATCTTGCATCACCAACCACTTAAGCTTACAGAGAATACCTTTGGCTCAGGAGCGGCAGTTTATGTCGCCAGTAGGTTACTAAGACAGAAACCTATAGATGAAAGCTATATTAAACACTTTAATTTAGATAAAAAATTAGAAGTTTGGCAAGACAAAGCTATGGATTATTGTTGATAACGATACTTACGAACATCGTCACTCATGTTCTATTTGCGTACTAACAGTGACCTGTAAACCTTTACTTAATGCACCGTTTTCAATGCAATGAGATAATATCCTTCGCAAAGGCTCTGATATTTCCTGCCCTTTAGAAATAACTAGCAAGCCTGCTTCTGTGCAAATATCCTCTTGTACAACCATGCTATCTGTTAAATCAGCTAAATTAACTAATTCTTGGATATTTTCAATATTTGAATCTATTGAGCGTTTAAAAGCTGCCAATATTTTAGGATCATAATATTGGCTTTGTTCACTAAGCTTCATACTCGCTTGTATTGCTGTTGCTCCATTATTTTTATGTCGTAAAAAATCGAGTACTACTTTTAACATCCTCGCCCCGTAAGGGATTTCTTCACCTTTCACATCATCGTGTGGAATGCCTTCACCGTTATAGCATTTCTCTTGATATAAAATGGTCTGAGCTATATTGCTCATTCTTGGAATTTTTCGTATAAGATCGGACGCTAAGCATGGATGACGTTCTATCATTTGGCGCTGCTGCAGCGATAACGTACCTGAGTTCTGGCTTAAGTCTGAATCGGGAAACATGACACAGCCTAGTTGAGATAATTGGATCATGGGTTCAAAACTCCAATTAATAGGCATTTTTAACTCATTAGCTAATTTCATCATGTATTTTTTTATTTGAACCGTGTGCGAGAACACGGTGGGATTTACGATAGTTAGCACTTCTGCTAAAACGTTAATTGTACCTTTTAAGGTTTTATTTAATAAAACCTTCTCTGCAATAATTAAATTATACTGCTCAATGCCTGCTTCAATCGCCAAACATAAGTTTTCATGTGAACAAGGCTTGTTGATAAAGCGAAAAATATCGCCAATATTTAAGGCATCAATCGCCGTTTTTTGGTCCGCATTACCTGTTAACATCATTCGCACAGTATTGGGCGCTTTTACTTTTATTTGTTGTAATAATTCTATGCCATTCATTAACGGCATTTGCATATCAGTGATGATGACAGCGTACTTGTGCTTTTTCATCAATGTTAAGCCGTCGGCACCGCTTTGCGCGACATCAAATTTAAATTTATTCCTTAAGTTCCTGCGATAAGAGTTAAGAATATTAACTTCATCGTCAACGAGTAAAATTCGATTATTCATTGCTTATCGAACCCACATTGATTTTTGCAAAATTTGAAATAACGCATTGAAACTCCTTTTCAACTAGGGTCTAGCTTTGCTATTGAATAGATTGATAAAATAAGTTTATGCCGTAAGTTTGATTTGCGCCAATTAAATTACTTATATAGCTAATTATGCTGATTGAGTAGCTATACCTTCGTTGACAATCTACCAATGTTACTTTGAAAAAAATCTAAAAATATTCTAGTTTTAATGGGGATATCTCGGCTGTGGTACAACACACTTAACTGTTGAGCTACTGGTGCTTTAGTAAGTTTTATTCGCTGTAAATCACAGTACTTGTCTTGAAATTCATCACTGCTGTTTTGACAAATATAATTAGGAAATTTTGCTAACCCTAAACCTTGTTTGGTTGCTTCAAGTCGCATCTCAGGGCTAGAAAGAATAATTCTGCCGTGCATTGGCACTGTTTGTACGTTATTTTTATCTCGAAATAACCATTGCTGATTTGGCTCACTCAGTATCGCCGCTTCGTTTTGTAAATCTTCTGGATTTTTCAAATGTGAAATTTTCGTATCTTTCGCAGCAAACACAGATTGTGGAAAGTTAAGTAAGGTTTTTGACACCCATGAAGACTCTGGTAGTTGGCTTTCATGTAGCACGAAGGTTAAGTCATATTGATAATCCACTTCAGGAATAGCGCCTGAGTAATGACTACAATTCAAGCTGATTTTAGGATATATCTGTGCAAAATCGGTGATCAGATCGCTAATTATTTTATTAAAAAACTCTAGTGGTAAGAGAATAGTTAACCGACCTTTTGGCTCATTGATCAGCGCACCAACGTCTTCTTCAATTTGATTCAATGCCTCTATATGAGGTTTGCACGACTGATAAAGTAAGCGCCCACTTTCAGTTAACTGTTGATTTCTGGTAGTTCTAATTAGGAGTTGGCTACCAATTTGCTTTTCAAGATCAACTAAGTGCCTGCTAATTTTCGACTTTGGAATATGCAGTTTTTTAGCCGCTAGCGTAAAGCTGCCAGACTCGACTAAGGTGACGAACAGTAATAAATCATCCAGTTTAGTGATACTCATTATTGTTATCGCTCGCTATAGTTTTTTGATTTCAAAAACTTATCATTGTTTCATAAATAGAACAATGATTTCTATTAACCCCATCTAATCAATAAAAACAATTACCCTATACTGGCGCTCAGATAGAAACTTATTAACACTTTTAATCACACAATAGGAAAGCACATGAGCAATGTAGCCGTAGTAAATAGCAATGAATTTTCACAAGAAGTAGAAAATCATCAAGGTAAAGTATTAGTCGACTTTTATGCTGATTGGTGTGGACCATGTAAAGCAATCGCCCCCGTTATTGAGCAAATATCTCAAGACAATGACGAATTAAAAGTCGTTAAAGTGGATGCTGATAACGCTCAAGAATTGATGGTTAAGTATGGCATTAGAGGTATTCCGACACTGTTATTATTTAATGATGGCGAAGTTATTGATACTAAGGTTGGCGCGGCATCACTCTCTCAAATAAAAGAGTTTGTTAGTTAAAACTCATCAAAAAAGCCAGAGTGAAAGTTTCACTCTGGCTTTTTATATTATTTAACCTGAACTAGTAATAACGTAAGTCTTCAACTTTCCCCCAAAATACCCAATAAGAAAAGATTGTATATCCGACAATACTTGGGATAACTACTAAGGCACCATATAACAGAAAATTGAGAGATTCAGCTGCTGATACCGACTGCCAAATGGTTATTTGGTTAGGTACGATATAGGGGTAAAAACTAATCGCTAAACCTAAAAAGCTAAAGGTGAATATAACAATACAAGCCAAAAATGGTGCCGCTTCAAAGGTGTTTTTCTTAGCCTTATTAGCCATTGAATTATCGGTAGCAAAACCAAGTTCTAAACGCTTAATATGTTGCCAAGCGTAGATAAACATGGCGACCACCAAGGTTGGAATTAATAACAATAAACTAACCGAGGTACTTAACCAACGTTGGTAAATACTATTATCGATAATCAAATTAGTTACCGACACCAAACAAATACCAACAAAACTTATCACTAGCATACGTTTGGCATATCGAATAGCGCGCTGCTGCAAGCTCCCTTCCGTTTTCATAATCAGCCATGCTGAGCCAATAAAACAATAAGCAGCACTAACACCTAAAGCACTAATCAAGGAAAAACTAATACTGACTAGCGTTTGCTCAAAACCCATTACGTACATACCCAGCATATAACCTTGTGCACTTGAGGCTAGATAAGAGCCAAGTTTAAAGGCTTTATCCCAGGTGGGTTTATGACTAAAGGCTGCTTTAGCTCTGAAATCAAAAGCTACGCCACGTAAAATTAAACCGATTAACATAAAGACAGTCGGTAAATATAAGGCTTTTAAAATCATACTGTGTGCACTTGGGAATGCGATCAACAATAAGCCAATGGCCAATACCAACCATGTTTCATTGGCATCCCAAAATGGACCGATAGAGGCAATCATGCTATCGCTATCTTTTTGATTATCCAAAGGTAACAGCATACCTACGCCTAAGTCATAGCCGTCTAAAATCGCATAAACTAAAATTGAAAACGCCATAAGGGCTGCAAAAATTATTGCTAGGGTGTGTTGATCAAACATGAGCATTCTCCTGAGGTGATAATGATTTGTTTAACACCGGTTTATGGGCAGAATTCCTATGTTCCTGCTCTTGAATTTCTTCAATTTCCACAGCACGTAGCGTCATCACTACAATCGTACTTAAATAGGCAATGAGTAATACGCTGTAAACTAGAATGTATAACATCAAGGAGATACCAACGTTTGAGGCTGCAATATCAGTTACCGCATCTTTTACCAGTAAAACATCAGTCACTAAAAACGGTTGTCTACCTATTTCAGTAACATACCAACCAGCCAGTGTTGCTAGCCAACCTGAAAAGCTCATTAAGGCCAGTATTTTTAATAACCATGTCGGCATAGACTCATTGTGCTTGTCTTGACGGTATAATTTATATCTTGCCAGCCATGCGATGAAGATCATTAACATGCCTGTTCCCACCATAATTCTAAAGCTGAAAAATACCGGTTTTACTGGCGGTGTATGCTCAAAATCACTCAGGCCTTTAATTTCCCCATCCATTTGGTGAGTTAAAATAAAGCTGGCTAAGTTAGGGATAGCTACCTCAAAATCGTTTTCTTGGGTGGCTTCATTAGGTATGGCGAAAAGTAACAATGGCGCACCTTTTTCAGTGTGCCAAATACCTTCCATTGCTGCTATTTTCGCTGGTTGATGCTCAAGCGTATTCAAGCCATGTAAATCACCAACAAATATTTGCAATGGTGCTAATAACATTGCCGCCGTCAAACTCACCTTTAATGTTAATCTCGGTGCTCTTTTCTTATCACCATTTAGTAATCTAAAAGCACTGATCCCTGCAATTAAGAAACTTGCCGTTAGCCCTGAAGCAAGTAATACATGAACAAACCGATAAGGAAATGAAGGATTAAAAATAATGGCCCACCAATCTAGCGGAAACGCTACGCCATCGCGCATTTCAAATCCTGTTGGGGTATGCATCCACGAATTAAGTGACAATATCCAAAAAGCAGATAACGTAGTTCCAATAGCTACCACTATGGTGGCTAGAGTATGAATTTTAGCGGGAACACGTTTGATACCAAACAGCATCACCCCCAAAAATGTCGCCTCTAAGAAGAATGCCGTTAACACCTCGTACCCCAATAAGGGGCCAGCAATATTGCCTACTTTTTCCATAAAGCCCGGCCAGTTTGTGCCAAATTGAAAGCTCATGGTTACACCGCTAACAACACCTAAAGCAAATGATAAGGCGAATATTTTCACCCAAAAGCGATAAGCACGCATCCAAACAGCATCACCGGTTTGATCAAATCGAATTTTAAAAAAGACTAAAAACCAACACATGGCAATAGTAATAGTGGGAAACAAAATGTGGAAACTGATATTCACAGCAAACTGTATTCGAGATAGTAATTCGGTATCTAACATAACAACTCCTTGACTACTTTTTGGCAAAAAGCAGCCTATTGCGCCTCGAGTAAGGCACAAGAAATAATATAAATAGGATTAATTAGTTGCTGAGTTTTCAGCAGCTATTGGCGAAGATCAGGTGCCGCTTTTTAAGAATTTATCTTTCATGTCTAGCACTTTACCTATCCCAGATCCCAGCTTCATTAAGGTATTAAGCTTTTCAGGGCTCATGCCTTGCAACTCACTGGCAAAAAAGGTCAGCGTTTCGAGTAGGTCATGAATTTCATGCATTTTATCTTGCGCATAACTTTCTTCACTGTTGGCTGGCTCGTTTAATAAATTGTCACGTAAGACACTTAAGGTAGGATCTATTTCTCGTTTGCGGCGCTCTTCAAAAATACGATTAGCCATTTCCCAAATTGAGCCCGCAGGACTGTAATATTCTTTACGATCACCCGGCTTATGTTGCACCTGAATTAATCGCCAAGATTGCAATTCTTTAATACCCATACTGACATTGCCACGGGAAATATTTAATTGCTCTGACAACTCATTGGCAGTAAGTGCTGCTTCACTAATGACCAATAAACCATACATTTGACCTATGGTTCGATTAAACCCCCAACGACTGCCCATTTCACCGCAGTGCATTACAAAGGCTTCAATTTTTGCAGACATAATCATGTTACTGCTACTCCCTCAAAAGCTAAAATTCTAAAGTTTCAGAAATTACTGAAACTTTAGAACAAAGATTGATATAGATCAAGCTTTATTGAAAATTTCCCGAAAACTAATAGCTAGAATAACAGTGATAAAATTGATGACACACACGCTAACATTTTCTGTTAGCTACTCAGGTTAAATTTGCTACCAATCTAAATAAATATCATTAATAATGTTAGCTTATTAACAAGCCTAATCACCTGATGACATATTTTAAGCAATTCATTTTTTTGCCACAGTTACAGCAATTAATTAAGCGTAGCTTTATCGCTTGGCTGATATTTTTTATTGTCTTTGATATTTATTGCATTTTTTGGCGTCAATATGGCATGGGATTAAATTATGACTTTATTGATTCTTTTATTTGGTGGTTTGAAGAATGGGGAGCTTGGCTTGTTAGCATCCCTTTATTATGGAGCGCTTTAGAGCATTCACTGAAAAGGTTTAGTCTTATTGCAACGTTATCACTAAGTTCCCTAGTCTTTTTACCGTTGATGTTAGCCATTAGAATGTGGATTGGTTACCCGAACCAAGCAGATAATTTAGCACAAACCGTCGTGACAATATTCCCTCAGTACGCAACGGCATATGTTATCTGCATACTTGCCTGGTATTTTATGGTGCATGACAAAAAACACCTTGTTGAAACTGAGGATATTGCCAAGCCAGAAAACGCACCTGTAAGTAAAAAATTAACCGTTGAACATTCAGGGCTTAATTTAGAAATAGATATTGATAGTATTTTTTCAATAAAAGCGGCGGGTAATTATGTAGAGATATTTTGTCTCAATGCGAGTTATATTAAACGGACAACACTAAAACAAATGGTTGAGTCTTTATCAGAAAACAAATTCATGCAAGTACACCGCAGTTACTTTATTAACTTAACCAAAGCCAAAAAATTAGTAAATACTGACACGGGCGCAGGTTTACTCACCTTAACGAATGAACAAACTATTCCGGTGAGTAAAAAATATAAAACCACTCTAAAACAAGCCTGTATTCTAGAATATTAATCTGTTAACTACTTTTCGCTCATCCCTGATATTAACTTTTCATCCCTAATACTTTTTTACCTGCAATTTTTATCACAAAACTTGTTAATTCGTCCCAAAGCTTTGGTAGGAAAGGTATTGAGTGATTTATATTTTCCAAAAATAATACTGGAGAGCATAAATGAACAATGACAACCATACATCAACACATACACTTACCAGAAGCCTACACTGGCTTATGGCGCTACTACTATTAAGTTTATTAGTTATTGGTTTTTACATGACCATTGCTGAAGACTATAGCGTTTATGATATTCATAAAGCTTTTGGTGTGATTGCATTGGGTTTAATTATTCTACGTTTAATATGGCGAGTTAAAAACCCGTGGCAATCATCATCACAAGATACTGATCATGAAAAGTTAGTGCACTTCGCGCATTTATCATTATTAGCATTAGCACTGTTAATGCCAATTTCAGGTATGTTTAATAGTGGCTTTGGTGGTTATGGCATTCATGTATTTGGCTGGGAAATGATTGATAGTCGCTATAACGCAGAGGGTACTCGTATTGCGATTAATCAAACTTTATCTGATGCAGGTCGTCTAGTTCATGAAGTTTTAGGCTACCTTTTTAGTGCGATTATCCTTTTACATATTGCGGCAGCGTTAAAACATCACTTTATTGATAAAGATAATACCTTAACGCGAATGCTTGGCAGACAATCATGATTAATTAACCCCTGCTCCCAAGTTTAGGTTAATTAAAAAATAGACAAACCTGTTTTGGTGGTAAATAACTCAAGGGCTTTAGTTCCCACGAGTGAATTACCACTTTTGTTAAGTGCCGGAGAGTAAACTGCGATCGACATTTTACCCGGCACTACAGCAACTATACCGCCACCGACACCGCTCTTACCCGGTAAACCAACCCGAAAGGCAAAATCTCCTGAGGCATCATAATGTCCACAAGTTAACATTAACGAGTTGATACGCTTTGCCTGAGAGGGGCTAATAAATTGTATTTTGGAAATAGGATCTGTGCCATCATTTGCTAAATACAGCATAGAGCGGGACAGCTGCTGGGCATTCATTACAATTGAGCATTGTTGAAAGTATGTGGTTAGGACACTCTCAACATCATTATCAAAGTTGTTAAAGCTTTTCATTAAATTGGCTAAAGCAATATTGCGAAAGCCGTGTTCCATTTCTGATTCAGAAACCGCTTTATCAATTGTGATTTTTTGCTCGCCACTACAAGATTGAATAAAAGATAGAATTTCATTCGTGACTTGGTCGGGTTTAGAAAAATGAGACACTAAGCTATCGGACACCACAATAGCGCCAGCATTAATAAAAGGATTACGTGGTATGCCGGCTTCATATTCTAACTGCACCAAAGAATTAAAAGGATTACCCGAAGGCTCACGCCAAACACGCTTAAATAAATCTTTTTTATAGGCCTTAAGCGCCAGAGTATAACTAAAGACCTTAGAAATACTTTGAATAGAAAAGTCTTGCTCAAAAGCACCTACCCCGAATGTTTGACCATTGTTTAATGTAACAGCCATACCAAACTTCATCGGGTCTGCTTTCGCTAGCGCTGGAATATATTCAGCCACTTGTCCTTGTCCAAGTAACGGAGTTATCTCTTGCTCTATTTCAGATAATACTGTTGATAAGTTCATTCAAAACGCCTAGTAAATACGCTAAATAATTATTTATAGCCAGCGCTCTCGGCTAACCATTAACTTTCGCCTTTATATCGCTAAAGACACCATCCTGACAAGTGAAAAATTATGGTGGTAGTAAAATAAATATTTAGCTAATAGTCATCATTTCGTTAACGGTAAGTTCAGCAATTGAACCTTCAGTAGCTGCGATATAATTAGCTAAATGCTGGCTACTTAAATGCGCTTGCCAAAGCTCACGCGTCTGCCAATTTTCATAAAACATGAAATGCGCTAGATTGTCGTTGTCTTGGTGCAAATCATAATTTATACACCCTTCTTCAGCGCGAGCAACTTCAATAAGTTTCAGTAGCTCAGTTTTAACAAAATCAATTTTGTCTTCATTGGCTGTAATGTTGGCAATAACAGTGATAGCAGTCATTTAACGCCCTCGGTAATGGCTTGAAAGTGAGTTTATAAATACGTATTAACGATTATTCAAAGCCTTGTAAAACAATTTTTCCAATGGATTTACCCGACTCTATCTCTTGATGAGCAGCTTTTAAATTAGTCGCGTTAATAGTGCCTAAATTTTTACCCACTGTGGTTTGAATATACCCTTGGTCAATTAATTCAGCGACCTTGTTGAGTAATATATGTTGCTCATTCATATCTGCTGTCGCAAACATTGAACGAGTAAACATAAACTCCCAATGCAGTGATATACATTTAGGTTTGAGTTTTATAATGTCGACCGATTTAGGATCATCAATTAGGGCAATTTTACCCATAGGGGCAAGTACTTCAACATAACTATCAAAATATGAATCGGTATGCGTTAAACTTGCCACATGAGTCACTTGTCCAAGGTTTAATTGCTCGATTTGCTCAGCTAGTGGTTTAGTATGATTAATGACATAATCTGCCCCGAGCTTTTTCACCCATTGACTAGAGCTTTCACGTGATGCGGTACCAATAACTGTTGCACCAGTAAGGGCTTTAGCTAATTGCACTAAGATTGACCCCACGCCGCCAGCCGCACCGACAATTAAAAGCACATCATTAGACTTCTTTAACGCATCAGGATTTTGCTGTGTAATAGCTAAACGCTCAAACAATAATTCCCAGGCAGTAATCGCGGTTAGTGGTAATGCTGCCGCTTCACTGCTAGTTAAGGTTTTAGGCTTATGCCCCACTATCCGCTCATCAACCAATTGATATTCAGCATTACACCCTTGGCGAGTTAAATCGCCTGCATAGAAAACCATATCCCCTAATGTAAAATGACTGACTTCTTCGCCAACTCCAACAACTTCACCTACAGCGTCCCAACCGATTACTTTGTAATTGCCCTGCTCAGGTTCAACATTTCGACGAATTTTACAATCAACAGGATTAACAGCAATTGACTGAATACGTACTAATAAGTCACGACCTGATGCGATTGGTTGAGGTAATTCAATATCCTGCAGTGATGATGAGTCTGTAATTGGTAGTGATTGAGTATAACCCACGGCTTTCATAGTATTCTCCTGTGCGATTAATCGTCATAGTTAGGCTAAATAAAGCGCTGACTAATTATCTTCGCGATTAGTGATAAAAATAATAATAGTATCAATCAATTAAGATAGGTAACAAATAAAAACTATTGAAAAAATTATTTAAAGTAATTTGAGTTTGGCATTTCATAAAAAAATTTAAATTTCTGCCATACTCTACTATAACAAGTAACAATAAAGAGCTTGGAATAGCAAGATGAGTCAACATCATCATTTAGTTTCGAATATAGATCTAACAACAACGTTGCAAGGTGAATATGATGCACTCTTGGTGTTTCTATCGTATTTGATCGCAGTATTATCCGGTTTTTGTGCCCTAAGTGTTATTAAGTTTATTGAATCTAATGAATCAGTGCGCTTACCTTTGTTGTTCGCTGGTGGCACCATTCTCGGTTTGGGTATTTGGAGTATGCATTTTACTGCCATGCTCGCCTTCTCGCTTCCTATACCTGTATTATATGATCTTAATATCACCTTGTTATCAGTGCTTCCGGCAATTTTAGCCTCTATTATATTTTTAAGAAATTTAACCTCGGTAAACATTTCAAAAAGCAAAATCATCTATACGGGTCTAATACTGGCAGCAGGTATCGCCACAATGCATTTTACTGGTATGTCAGCCATGTCGATGAAAGCTTATATGTCACACGACCTTCGCCTTTTAGCATTATCAATAATATCCTCTTGGGGATTAGCCATATTGATTATCGCGTTAAAAGAAAATACTTTTAAGCTCAATATCCCTCAAAATACGCACCTAGTTTTGAGTGCATTAACCTTTGGATTCGCTGTTGCTAGCATGCATTATCTAGCCATGTCATCTACCTACTTCTTTCCTGATAGCTTGATTCAAGTATCAGGTATAGGTGATCAAGGCCTTACTAATGGCTTAGTTTTTTTTACTATTGTGCTCATGGTATTGCTGATACTCGTTTTATTTTATAAGCAGAGAATTAGCGGTTTACTGAAACTCGCCTCTACGCATCATAAACGAGTAATTGAGACCATAGATAACATGCAAGATGGTTTCATTTTAAGTAATGACGACAACCAAATATTATTAGTAAACAAAAAATTTCAACAAGATTTTGGCCAAAATAATGCCATCAGTATTGCCATCAATGACAATTTAAACGACCTTTATAATCAATTGGCTAGTCACTATTTCAAATTTGATAATGCCAGTGAAGCTAAAAAAATGCTCGATATAGTCAACACCAAGGTGAATTTGATTGAACCCTTTAAAGTGATGGATAAAGAGCAGCGTTGGTGGTTACTTAGACAAAATCGCACCTCAGCTGACACCATTATTCAAACATGGACTGATGTCACTAAACAAATTGCGCAAGAAGAAGAATTAGTGGTCGCCAAGGACACGGCAATAAAAACCCTAGAAAATTTACGAGACACTCAAGAAGAATTACTTGAGGCAAAAAAAATGGCCTCTCTTGGCGGTCTTGTTTCTGGTGTGGCTCATGAGCTAAACACTCCCTTAGGTATAGGAATTACTTCACTATCATCAATAATGGAGATTGTTGAACAAATTCAAACATCAATGTCGTCAGGATCGATTAAAAAGTCAGAATTAGAAAGCTCCCTCAAAACAGTTTATGAGTTTGAACAACTTGCCAACAAAAGTTTAACTAGGATGGCCAAACTCATTCAGCAGTTTAAATACATATCTGTTGATCAAGATGTTGAAGTATCAAAGCACTTTTCTTTAGCTCATACCGTTAATGATTTGCTTCCCATTTGGCAAACAGCCTTACATGATCAAAATTTAACTTTTAATATTGATATTGAGCAGGACATTCATATTTTTGGATTTGAGAATGCGCTCACACAAGTTATTAGTTGTCTTATAAGTAACTCCATAGAACATGCATTTGAACAATGCCAACAAGGAAGCATTGCTATTGTCGCCAAGCTTGAAGGGGCAAGAGTCAAACTGATTTATAGTGATACTGGTTGCGGTATAAACCAAGAAATAGCTAACCGTGTTTTCGAGCCTTTTGTCACCACAAAGCGTAATGAAGGCGGCGTAGGTCTTGGGTTGCATATCGCGTATAACTTGGTTAGCCAAAAGCTCAAAGGTAAAATTAAACTGGCTACTCCTGATGATGAATACAACACTGTATTTTCGATTAACTTACCGATCGATATTTCATAACACTTGAAAAAAATAACAAGTGATAATGTTGTCGAAAACAATAGTTTTTTACTATGCTTAACTGAACGCGAGCTAGATGAAGATTATGATTAAATATATTTATTATTTGATTTTGTTGCTATTCATTTATCCTCAAAATCTTGTCGCAAAACAGCCATACACCTTAACAATTCCTGCTCCTCTTAATGGCAGCGACGGGCGGAATGAGTATGTAGAAGTTTTACTCAAAAATATTTTTAGTGCCCAAGGCTATGAACTAAACATTAAGTACAGTTTTATTCCGGCGAATAAAATAAGAAGCGCTCAGCTATTAAGCCAAAATAATAAAATAGATCTGTTTTGGCGAAGTGCACGAACTGATATTGACCCCGCGTTACAAGCCATTGAATATCCGATTTATAAAGGTTATCTGGGATATCGCTTATTATTGATTCATAGCAATAGTTCTAGTCAATTTTCATCAATTTCCAGTAAAGAGGAATTAGCCACTTTTACTGCAGTTCAAAAAAAAGATTGGCTTGATTATAAAATATTAACAAGCAATGGCTTAACCGTAGAAAGTGATATGACTTTTCCTGCAATGTTCAAAGCGATTGACCAAGAGTTAATCGATTACTTTCCTCGCTCAATTGTTGAAATAGATCGAGAATTAATGAAATTTGATGCAGCCAACATAATCATAGCTTCAGACATTATGATTAAATATCCCACCGCCAGTTACTTTTATATCAATGAGCAGAACAAAGAATTGGCGACAATTATGCAGTTAGGTTTTAAAAAAGTGTATGAAAATGGCGTTTTTGATGACCTTTTCAATCAATACTTTCGTCACATTATTAATAAACATCAACTAGATAATAGAAAAATAATCGAGTTAACTAATCCATACTTAGTTAATTAGTTTCTACATATTCATATTTACTAGGATAACCTAGGATAACGCTAATTTTACTGCCTGTTTAGCATGAATTTCTGTTGTGTCATATAAAGGAATATCGGTATGCTCCTGTTGAACTAATAAGGCTATTTCAGTGCATCCTAAAATAATGGCTTCAGCGCCTTTACGGTGTAAGTCATCAATAATGTTTAGGTAGGCTTGTCTTGATTTATCGCTCATTTGACCAAGACATAACTCATCATAAATGACTTGATGAACAGTATGCCGCTGTTCATCATCAGGGGTAATTACATTGATATCAAAAGCAGTTTCTAGCCTACCTTTGTAAAAATCCTGCTCCATAGTAAATTTAGTGCCTAGCAAGCCAACACATGTCACTTTATCTGCTAATAATTTCGATGCTGTTGCATCAGCAATATGCAATAGTGGAATTGAAATGGCCTGTTCAATTTCTGCTGCTACCTTGTGCATGGTATTAGTACAAATCAATAAAAAATCAGCACCCCCTGCCTCTACTGATTGAGCAGCTTGCGATAATATTTTAGCCGTTTCATGCCATAAGCCTTGATGTTGTAACCGCTCTATTTCAGCAAAATCAACGCTATGAAGAGTTATTTTTGCTGAATGTAAACCGCCAAGCGAACTTTTAACTTCCTGATTAATAACTTTGTAATAACTTGCTGTCGATTCCCAGCTCATACCGCCAAGTAAACCTATGGTTTTCATTTTTATACTACTCCAAAGTCCAAAGAATATCGGGCTTCCACATATAGCACATTCCATGTGGTATAAAGTTACTGCTGTCGAAAAATGAAAAAGAATCCATACTAATAGCTCACCTAACAATATAATATTTCAACATTAACTTTAGCAGATATTAATATCGATAATAAAGCCATCATGTAAGCTTAGTTCAAGCCGCTAATTCAATAGTATTGGCTAAACAAAAGGCTTGTATATACTCTACATGTACTAAAATTTTGATGAGACAAAAAAGTGAATAACTCCCAACTTTACTTACCTATCTCTATTATTTACTTGTGAGATGAAATAGAGTGAGAGTAAGTTTGATTCGACGAGCTAGAAGTATGATGTTAGCAAAGAATAAAATATTAATCTTAGTACTCGGTGTATTAGTAACAGGGTGTGGCGGCTCAAGTACAGAAGAAACTAAAACAACAGAGCTTCCAGCCACTGAACAACCTATTATCGACACAAATACAGTACCAGAAAACAATACTACAAAAAATCGAGAAGGCGATATCTCATACTTAACACTAAGTAATCGCAATCCGGATTGTGAAGCCTATGTTGGTAATTATTTAGCTAATATTTTCGATTTACAAACGGGCACAATGTTAGCGAGTTACCTCACTGTAACTTCAACTGAAACAAGTTGTACCTTTATCAGTAATAATATTCCTAACCATGACCTTGGTGGTAACACTACTACCGGTAAAGATTTCGCCACAACAGTACGAGCCAATATTAATGCATATACTTTAACCATTCCTCGTAATCCTACTAAGCTGAACACACCAATCTATATTGAAAAAATAGCGGGTATGTTAACGCTAAATGGTATTTTACTTAACGGGGTAGATTTAGATATGGATTCCGCTTTTTGCTACCACCCAGACATCAATGCCGATTTAAATATTGGTTTAGGTACGCGCCAGCAATGTGGATTAAATGCTGATTGGTATGCGATACCAGCAAATAACCCTGAAATTGTTACATTAGACGAATTTACCGGACATTCATTTGATGGCCGATATCATTATCATGGCGACAATCACAGCCTGTCTCATATTGAATCTGAAGAAACCTTATCATTTACCATTGATGATATTGACCCTAGTGGCTCGCCGGTCATCGGTTTTGCTCCCGACGGATTTCCCATCTATGGTCACTATATTTATGATGAAAATTTAAAAGCGTTAAGAAAGGTAAAGTCGAGTTGGCAAACCTATACAACAGAAAGAGTTACACCGGAAAACTCAACCATTCCGGCGCCTAGTATCACGACACATCCGCGTGGGATCTTTGTTGAAGATTGGAATTTTGTTGCAGGTAGTGGCGACCTCGATGAATGTAACGGAATGACAGATGTTTATGGTAATTATGGCTACTATTACACTGAAAATTACCCATTTGGACCGATTTGTAATTTTGGTTCACCTGATAGTTCTTTCACGCTTGACTCATCAGCATTCATCGGCGACTAGTTTCGACTATATAAACAAGTGAAAGCTTTGCGCAATTGTGTCATTATCTCTTGTCTGAATAAAATATTATTAAAACTATATCGCCTAGTGTCGAGTGTTCATTACATGCAAAGTACTTGCTTTGTTTTTAGAAGTAACTGTAGACTAGCCCCCCATTAGATCGATAAGTAAAGAGAATGAAAGATGTACGTATCTAATAAAGTATTATTATTGGTCCTTTTAACATTATGCATACCCTATAGTTTTGCCCAAGCAGTCAAACAGGACGGTAGCTCAACAGCTGAGTTAATTGAGAAGCTAAAATCTGGCGGTCACATTATTTACATGCGCCACGGAAAAACAGAGCGAAAAAATACCAATCGAGACAAAAGCTTAGTTGATCTAAACAAGTGCGAAACCCAACGTAATTTATCCATTGAAGGCCGTGCTCAAGTTAGCGAAATCAGCAAAAGAATTAAAGAACTTGAGATACCAATTGGCAGCGTATATTCCAGCCCATATTGTCGTACAAAAGATACCGCAAAGGCAGTCTTTGGCGATTTCATTATTGATGAAAAGCTCGCTTTCTCTATGGGTAAAGACAAAGAAGAATCTAAAAAATTAGGCGACCATTTACATAAAGTAATGCTTGCCACCGCTGATACTAAGGCTAATACTGTTTTTGTCGGACATACCGCCAATCTAAGAGACGGTCTGGGCGTATGGCCAAAACCTGAAGGTGTTTTTGTGATATTTAAAAAAGTAGATGGCAATATTATCTTTTTAGGAATGATCACACCTGACCAATGGCCTGGAAATCCCCCTAAGACACTTCAAAATTAGATAGATAATGCTTGGCTCTTTATCGTTACGCGCACGGTTTCTTATCGCCCCAATTATTGGGGTGTTATTGACTCTTATTATTTACTTTACCAGCAATGGTATTATTAACGCTCAAAATCAATTATTTGAAAAAATTAATGAAAGCGACCTAATTCAAATAAGTGAAATTAACCGTTCAATTGCACAACTAGCGACAATTAATAGCGACATAGTTACCTTGTTGCTTGAAGCAGAAGCCCTCGATGAAGAACAAATCTATATCAAAGGTAAAGATTTACTTGATAGTCTACATAATGTTGAAAAGAACTTAAAAGAAACAATTAACAACAGCGATAGTGTTGTTATTGATAATGTCGATATCTTCGATGAGATCATTTCAGCCTTTTCATCTTATAAATCAGAAAGTATTACCGCCTTAGAAATGGCTTCGGTAAACCCTTCTCAAGCACATTATGAGTTAACGTTAGCCAGCCGAAAATTAAAAATACTCAATAAATTATTTTTAACCTTATCTGAATATCAATTACAACAAGTAACTTTAAAAGCTAATGAAATCAATGGCTCTTTGTCAGAAGAAACTTACTTAAACGAAATTTCTATTTTTCTTGTTATGCTGATGATGGGTATTTCATTTTATTTTTCTAATAAAATGTCAGCCAGTTTAATGCAAGTCTACAATGCTTTAATTCGTCTTTCTCAAGGAAACACGGACATTAAGGTTTTAAATAAGCGTGACCGATATATCCAACATTTATGGACTGCGGTTGCCGAGTTCAAAGAATCAATAACACAAAGAGTTAAACAAGAAAAAGTACTTATCGAAGCAACAAAAGAAGCTGAAGCTGCAACGAAAGCTAAATCGCAGTTTTTAGCGAATATGAGCCACGAAATACGCACTCCCATGAATGGTGTCATCGGTATGACACAATTGCTAAAAGATACGTCGTTAACTATAGAGCAGAAAGATTATCTTGATGCTATTGCTAGATCTGGCAATAACTTACTGACCATTATTAATGATATTTTAGACTTTTCTAAACTTGACTTTGACGCTATCACACTAGAGAACATCTCATTTAATTTAGAGCGTATTTGTATTGAGTGCATCAAGCTCGTTGCTAATAATCAAAAAGAGAATAACAACGTTGAATTCATTTTTGATTATCATCCTGATATATCTCGCTACTTTATCGGAGACCCGGCACGCATAAGACAAATGATTGTTAACTTATTAAGTAATGCCGCTAAATTCACCAAAAATGGCCATGTACTTTTAACAGTGACATATGAGTTTAAAGATACAGAATACGAGCGTGTAGCAATAGAAGTTCAAGATACAGGCATTGGCATCAAAGCTGACGCAATCACACATTTATTTGAAGAATTCTCCCAAGCGGATAGCTCAACCACAAGAAAGTATGGTGGCACAGGCTTAGGCCTTTCTATCACCAAAAAGCTCGTCACTTTAATGAAAGGTGATATCGAGGTCGAGTCTGTACATCAACAGGGAAGTAAGTTTACCTTATCTATTCCATTGGCCAAGTCTACGAGTCCTACCTTACCGACGAAGCAGAGTTTAACAAACGTATCTATCTTATTGTGTGATACCAATATGCATAACCGTCAAATATTAAAACGTTTATTTGAGCATATGGGCGCCAAAACAATTGTAGTCAACGATAAACAACAAGCGATATTAGCACTGTACCAAGCAAACAATGATAAAACGCCCTATCAATTGGTTATTATTGATAATGCCTTACCCGGTAACGATACACTAACTCTGGCTGAAAACATAAAAAATAATGAACTCTATAACCACCTAAAATTACTTGTTTTTTCTAGTGTTTCAAAAGCTGGAGAGGCATCACTTTATGAAAAAGCTGGTTTTAATGGCTATCTATCAAAGTTATCTCGTCATGAAACTATGCTTAGGGTATTAACCGCAACCCTAGCTCACCAACAAGATCAGGCTATTATTACTCAGCATGTCATTGAAGATGCTCAAACTGAAGAGATAGAAAAGCAGTCATTTAACGGCAAAATATTGTTAGTCGAAGACGTCAAAGTAAATCAAATCATTGCCGAAAAAATGTTGACCAATATGGGGCTAACAGTCGATATTGCCAATAATGGTCAAGAAGCTGTGGATGCTGTGACTCAAAATCAATATGATTTAATTTTTATGGATTGCCAAATGCCTGTTATGGACGGTTATGCTGCAACATTAAAGATTCGAGAAATAGAAAAAACACAACAAATACCCACCATACCAGTCATCGCATTAACAGCCAATGCTACCAATGAAGATATCATTGTTTGTCAGCAGTCTAAAATGGATGACATTGTAACCAAGCCCTATGAACTCACTGATTTACAACGTTGCCTTAATAAGTGGCTAACATCTAGAGAAGTCATGCCGCCTCAGGTTGAACAGAGTATCTATTAACCTGAGTAAATTAGCTGATAATAGATTGGAAATTAAGTTAATTTATTAACAGCTCAGGGAAAAACAATACCAATAGTAAAACTATTATTTGCATGATAATAAATGGGATAACACCTTTATAAATCACTGAAGTTTTCAACGATTTAGGCGCTACACCTTTAAGGTAAAACAAGCTAAAGCCAAACGGTGGTGTTAAGAAAGAGGTTTGCAAATTCATTGAGATTAATATCGCAAACCATACTAAGTTTATATCAAGCGCTATAGCTACCGGCATTAAAATCGGTACCACTAAAAAAGCAATTTCGATAAAGTCGATGAAAAAGCCTAATATCAATATCGCCAACATAGATAAAACAATAAAAGTCCATTTTTCCCCCGGTAACTCCATAAAGAAGTCTTCAATAATATACTCACTGCCTGAATAGCTAAATACCATTGAAAAAGCTGTCGCTCCTATAAGTACAGCAAACACCATGGAGGTTACTTTAACGGTTTCTTTTGAAACCTCATGCATTTTTCCTAGTGAAAAATTACCATAAAATATAGACAATAATACCGCACCAACAGCACCGATTGCCGAAGATTCAGTTGGTGTGGCGATCCCTGAAAATATTGATCCTAATACAGTCAGAATTAGTATTAAGGGCGGAACAATATCTTTCAACGCTTCTAATAATAGCTCACGTTTATTTTCAGTAACTATCAAAGGAGGACAAAATTCTGGTTTCACTTTTCCCAATATTAAAATGTAGAGGCTATACGCAAAAATTAATAACATACCCGGAATAACAGCGGCTCGAAAGAGATCGCCCACAGGTACTCCCATCACATCCCCTAAAATTATTAAGATAATTGATGGTGGGATAATTTGACCTAACGTCCCTGAGGCGCAAATAACACCCGTTGCCGTCCCTTGATGATAATTATTCTTTAACATCACAGGCAAAGAAATCACTCCCATCGCCACAACACTGGCCCCAACCACACCTGTTGATGCCGCTAATAATGCACCTACTACAATGGTTGAAATAGCAACGCCACCAGGCATTCCCCCGAAGAGTTTCGCCGCCGATTCAAGTAGCCGTTCTGCTAAGCCAGTTTTTTGTAGAACAATCCCCATAAATATAAACATCGGAACTGCCATTAAAATGGTATTTTCCATAATGCTCATAATGCGATAAGGCATAAATTCGAACAGATCTATGCCCAGCGTTAACGCACCGACAATTAACGACACGCCTGCAAAAGTAAAGGCAACAGAGTAACCAAGGAATAAACATACAAGAGCAATGGCAAATAGTACTAATCCAGTCATTATTGCTCACCTTCAATAGTTGAAGGGCTGATTAATACTTGAATTTGACTAAGTACCGTATACAAAATAGCAAGCATAAGAAATATTGATGAAATAGGTATAACTGAGCGTACTATCCAGCGGTGAGGTAAGCCACCGGGATCACCACTACCCTCACCCATGGTATAAGCTTCTAAGGTGTAATCAATACTGAAATAGCAAATTAATATTGTGATAGGTAATGCGAAGACTAAACTACCAAAAATGTTGATAATCGCTCGTTTTTTCGCTGACATTGCATCATAAAAGATATCAACACGCACATGCGCATCTTCTTTTAACGTGTAGGCGATACCAAACATAAACATGGCTGCAAATAAGTGCCACTCTAGCTCTTGCATACCTATACTGACGTCATTAAAAAAATACCGCATTACCACGTCATAAAAAACATTGGCAATCATTAGTAACATTAAAACACTGCAAAAATTACCTAGCGCATCAAGTATTTTTGCTATTATTTTTATTGAAAAATTCATTATTAACTTCAGACCCGAGGCATAACCAGATATAAAAAAAGCAGACACTTATACTTTAATGCATAAGAGTCTGCTTTTGCTAGATAAAAAATAGCTTAGTTATTCTTTATCACTGGTTTCTAAATAAGCGCGATCTGACAAATTTGTCCATGCGCGTGCGTTTTTCTGATATTCACTTAACGATTTTAGAATTTCTGCTGTCATAGGGTCTTTGGCTGCAAATTCTTTCAATAATGCTTTATTAGTTTCCTTAATAGCATTCATTACCGGCTCAGGAAATGAGCGCATTTTCACATCGGGATAATCTTGAGCGAGTGTGGCTAAATTTTTAGCACTTTCATGATAAGACTGGGCATACATATCATAGGCCGCAGTTTTCATCGCAACCGTTAGGATTTTCTGTAAATCCTTAGGTAATTGATTGTAAGCCTTTTCATTCACCATAAATTGCAATTCAGCCGCAGGCTCGTGCCAGCCAGTGTAATAATAAGGTGCTATTTTATGGAACCCCATACGTAAATCTAATGAAGGTCCAACCCATTCAAGAGCATCAATGGTGTTACGCTCTAAGGCGGTATAAAGTTCACCAGATGGGATATTCGTTGGCTTAGCCCCTAACCTTGATAAAACCTCTCCCGCAAAACCTGGGATACGCATTTTCAAGCCTTTTAAATCTTCAACTGAGTTTATTTCTTTTTTGAACCAGCCCCCCATTTGATTACCTGTGTTACCGCCTGGAAAAGATAAAATGCCATATTTATCATAGACCTTTTTCATCAACTCCATGCCACCACCATAATAAAACCAAGCATATTGCTCAGGGGTAGTCATACCAAAAGGAACCGTAGTAAAAAATAAGGTGTTGAAGTTTTTCCCTTTCCAGTAATAAGAGGCTGAGTGCCCCATTTGATATCGGCCAGTTTTTACAAAGTCGAAAATACCAAGCGGTGATTTATGCTTATTTGAAGAGTCGATGCGGATCAACAAGCGTCCACCCGACATCTCTTTCACCATTTTAGCCATGTTTTTTGTTGTATCACCAAAAACAGGAAAATTTGGTCCCCAAGTTTCGGCCATTTTCCAGCGGTATACTTTTCCATCCGCAGCGTTTACAGTATCTAGCAGCCCAAATGACAGTAACAAAGTAACTAGTAAACCAAGTGTTCTTTTCATGTCCTTATCCTTGTTTTTATTAATTTTTTATTTTATAAGTCTATCATTAACAGTAAGTATCACAAATGTAAACCCGACTATAGTCTAAGCTACAAATACTCGACAAATATACCAATGAATATCACCATTCCAACCCAATGATTATGTAGAAAGGCTTGAAAACAATTATCGCGATCGCGATTTACAATTAACATTTGCTGGTAAGCAAACAAACCTGCAGCAACAACTAAACTTAACTGAAAAGGCCAGCCAAAAGCTAACATATCGCCAACAGTAAAGAGTAGCCCCAACATGGTTAACTGTAACAATCCAATAATACGCTTATCGTTTTGGCCAAATAAAATGGCTGTAGATTTCACACCAATTTTAACATCATCATTTCTATCAACCATGGCGTACATAGTGTCGTATGCTACTGTCCATAATAAATTTGCAAAAAACAATAACCATGCAATAACGGTTACCTGCCCTTGAGCTTCAGAAAAAGCCATGATCATTCCCCAACTAAACGCTGCACCTAACACCACTTGTGGCAATTGGGTATAACGCTTCATAAACGGATACGATGCAGCTAAAATCAAAGCAATAACGGATAAATAAATGGTTGGCCAACTTAACGTTAATACCAAACCTAACGCAATACCAATAAGTGCACCGAACAGGCTAATCGCTTCATCTTTGCTCATTAAACCAGACACTAACGGCCTATTTTTCGTTCTTTCAACTTTGCCATCAACCTTGATATCTGCCAAATCATTAATGACACAGCCAGCACTACGCATGACGAATACACCCAAACTAAATACTATGAGTAGATGTAAACTTGGCCAGCCATCACAGGCTACCCATAATGCCCAATAGGTGGGCCACAATAACAAGTAAGTACCAATCGGCTTATCCATACGAGTAATAAGCTGAATTCCCTGCCATTTCTGTTTAAATTTATTTAACATCTAATCAATCTGCCATTTCATCCGTTTGATAAGCAAAAGCATTAGGTAAAAATACTTCGGCGACCATGAGGGGCTTATTTTCTAAAATGAATATGGAACGACGTCCCCATAGATTATGTTCAATAGGTAACTGCAAATCATTAGCTAGTTTAACTACTGAGCTATGCTGATCAAACTCAGCTACTTCAATGCTTTTCCGCTCAAGAGACGGGTTATTAAATAGCACTTGCCCTAAGGATTGAGTACCTAAATTAGCCAATGCTTGCTCAGCTCCTGTCAAACTTGATAAAGGCAATAAACTACGGGCAAACACTTGCGGTATTTCATCACAATATAATAACACTTCACGTACAAGCACTTGCTCACCTTCCGAGATACCTGCAGATGCTTCATGGCGTTGACAACGCTCAACCTGCTGACCTAATAATTCCACACGAAATTGTTGGCATTGTTTTGATAAACGGGCTGTGAGTGAATTAGGATCGAGTAACCAACTCTGTAGGTTCTGCGCAATAGAGTAGGTTTTAGCTTCTTGCCAATGGCTCGTTAAGGTTATAGGAAATAAAGACTGTAAATTCATAAATTAAAAGACTGATTAAATCAGCTGCTATAATAACAGGGCTTCATCTAGATGCACATGTTAGCGATTCATAGTATTAAAAATAATTCAAAAATTTTCAGGAAAAATGTTAATTTCAGGTTATGATAGAGTTATACGCAAAATTTGCGCTTATGATTTACAGGTAAAAAATAAAGCCTATGTTTAAATATCTTCTCGTTTTATCTTTAATATTACTACCGCTCTCAACCAAAGGAGCTGATTATGCTTATTTTGGTTTCGAACCCGATATCATCACAAATTATGTCGCAGTAAAAAAGAAGATGGGATACGTTCGCCTCACGGTTGAACTAATGGTTCCTGGCGAAAATTTAGAAATTGTTGAACATCACTCACCACTATTACGTGATGCGATCATCACCATTATAGGTAAGCAACCTGAAGCTAAAGTAAAATCAATTAAAGGTCGCTCTGAAATTCAATTACTTTGTGAAGAACAAGTAAAAGAGCTACTTACCAAAGAAACAGGTAAACCATTAATTAAAAAATTATTATTTACCCAATGGTTAGATAATTAATCTCCTTTCACGAGCCAAATCAATAGTCAGAATTAAGCAGTGCACGAATACTCTCTTCAACGAAAAAATAATGGTTTCACCCTTATTGAATTAATCGTAGTAATTGTCATCTTAGGCATACTCGCGGTGGTCGCTTTACCTCGTTATATAAACTTATCTTCTGATGCAAGAATCTCCGCATTGCTGCAAGTTCAAGCAAGTGTCGAAGGAGCGAATAAACTGCTCTTTTTAAAATCATATATGCCGAGCTATTCTACTCAAGAAGTTCCTGGTAGACCTGATTTACTAGATATTGATATGGATAAAGATGGAGATTTCGATGTTTTCTCAAGCGATGGTATTGATGTACGACTTAAATATAGAAATTTAGACAATACCGATATCATCAAGCGTATACATATCTCAGAAGAATTTGTCGTTGAAGAAGAAGGGATTGATTTCACTTATATCGGTTTTGATTTATCTTCAGATGGCACAGTAAAAAGCGACGAATGTTATTTCCAGTATACTCAGGCACAAAGTGAAACAATACCTGCTAGCTATGAAATTATCAGTACGGGTTGTTAATCACTAAAAAGTGCTTGTTCAATTAATACCAAACGGATTAATTGCTAAGTTAAGATAACCTGAGCTCGGCTTAACATATGTTTCTCTAATGACTATTTTTACTGACTTCTGCGTTAAATTGTCTTGCAATAGGCCACCTATTGACGCTAAATTTGCCTTGAATTAAGTCAAACTATCACGCTAGAGATTGATTGAAATATTTATCACTTTATTTCAAGGAGTTAAAAATCTCTTAAACCGAGTTCAGGTTAAGATAATAAAAAGCCAAAGATTTTTCTTTGGCTTTTTAGTTTTCCCACAGTAATTTCTATCGACTAGTTGCTACATGCTTAGTGACTTCAACTTTCGCATCTACTCGACGATTCTTCGCGTGAGCTTGTGCACTATCTCCGGTATCAAGTAAACGCTCTTCACCGTAGCCAACTGCAGTTAAACGTTCTTGTTCAATTGCATATTGATTCACTAGTACATCGACAATCGCATCAGCACGTTGCTGTGATATTTTTTTATTGTAGCTAGCGCTACCCTTTTTCGACGTATGCCCTTCAATAACTAAGGATACTTCAGGGTAAGTTTTCAGAAAGTCTGCCATTCTTTTTACTTCAGGCATATATTCAGGTTTAACTATGGCTTTATTGGTATCAAAATTAACGGATAAATGCATAACCTGCTGCTCTTTGGTAAAAATAGTACAGCCTTCGCTATCTACTTTATCCTTCGTTGGCGTATTAGCACAGTTATCTTGGCTATCAATAATGCCGTCTTTATCTGCATCTTTAACAACAGCTACTGCTGCAACAGGCGCTACAACCGCTTCGGCTGGTGCTGATTGCACTGTTTTCTTCTTAACAGGTGTTGATTTACTCTCAGCACCAAAAAAATATATAAAGCCGATCCGAGCACTCGCGTCTTTAAAGTTATCTGAAAATTGATAATGCCCTTTACCTTCAAAATACACTGCCGCTTTTTTACTGAAATAATGACGGTAACCCGCACCTAAATCTAATGACGTTTTACCATCAACTATATCAAGGTAGTCAACACCACTAAGCACATAGAAATTTTGCTTGGTTGGAAAATATAGCGCATCAATAGCGACTGATGAGGCATCAGGCTCACTAAAACCTCGGTTTTCTTTCACTAGATTTATATCAGTGTATGAAAATCTAAATTCTGTTGATTCGGTTAAACGATAACCTAATTCAGCACCTAAACCACTACCGTGGTCGACATTAGAATTTGGGTTAGCAGTCATTAATCGATCATTATCAGTATTAATGTAAAGTAAGTGTGCACCGCCATAAAGTTTACCAACAAGATCTGTTGCTTTAGGTTGCTCATTAGCAAAAGCGGTTGAAAAGAGTAAAGGAGTGACAAGGAGCGCCGTTTTAATTGCGAAAGACTTATTCATAAGTAATTCCATTTAGAGTATTAAATTGAGGTGTTACAAGTGGTTTACATTTTAACACTTTTGCTACATTTGCATCTTCTTTCTCAATATTTAATATAAATAAATTACTATTTAACTCCTTTTGATAATTTTGACTGTAAATACTGCAAATAAACAACCAGAGATTAGGCCAAGTAGATGCGCAGTATTGGCCATATTTACTGGCAATACATTGGCGAACCCAAGTACTAGCCAAAAAAGTAAAAAGCCGACAATGGGTTTCGACAAAAAGAGTCCTTTATCTGGCGCTAAATAACCATACCACCAAACAAATCCCATTAAGGCATACACCACACCAGACAAGCCTCCAAAGTTTGAACCTGAAACCATGAATTGCCCTAAATTGGAAAAAACAGCAGAGATTAGCAATAGATTAATCAGCGTGCCCTTTCCTAGTATTTTCTCAATACTACCGCCTAGCTGCCACCACCACATAGTATTGAAAACAATATGTAACCATGAAAAATGAAAAAGTGCTGGGCCAATAATACGCCAAGGTTCAGCAAAAAAAGCATCTATCGACAAACGAGGATAGAATTGCAACTGTAAGAATATGCTTTGTGCCCAGCCTAAATTACTCGCGAGAAAAACCAACCAACAGATGAAAAAGACAGCCAAAGTTACTATACCTGCATGACCTAAAAAACTTTCTTTAAAGGTGGTAATCAAGGTTAAATCATTACTGTCTACATCAACAGTTTCACCTTGTTGCCATGCGGCTTGTTGGTATTTATTGTGATTAGGGTTTTTGATAAATTGCTCAAACTCTTCAGTCGCTTGAGCAATTTTGTTGTGCTGGCAAAGCACAATGTATGCGAGCTTAGCCTCACTAGAAGAAGCGTTTTCATTATCAGCAACAACTTTTGCCGCTATGCCTATAGTCATTAAATAGTTAGCAAAAAGATGGGCTATACGCTTTTGTTCGATTTTCACTAAAGGCGACAAATCGCTAGTCACTTGTTCTGTCATTTATAGACCTAACTAGAGACTTTATCAGGATATTGTAATTGCCACTGAGTAAAACCACCATCTAGCGAGTACACCTGGGTAAAGTCTTGGCTGATCAAATACTGGGCAGCTTGTTGGCTAGAGTGGCCATGGTAACAGCAAACTACCACAGGGGCATCAGGATCAGCTTCACGTAAGAAGTCAGCCAAACTTTCATTGGTTAAATGAATCGAGCCAACTATACGGCCTCCTGCAAATGCATTACCATCGCGGATATCGACTACAACATGAGTGTTTTCATCCAATACCCCTGCAAGTTCATCTACTTGCATATGCATAAAACTTTGCATATCAGCCATACTACTCTTTACTCCCAATTTAAAATAACTTTTCCTGACTGTCCTGAACGCATTACGTCAAAACCTTGTTGAAAATCATCGACATCATAATGATGTGTGATGATTGGTGTCAAATCTAAGCCTGATTGTATTAAGCTTGCCATTTTATACCAAGTTTCAAACATTTCGCGACCATAAATGCCTTTTATTGTTAATCCCTTGAAAATAATCTGGCTCCAATCAATAGCCATATCTTTACCAGGAATACCTAACATGGCAATTTTACCACCATTATTCATGTTTTCTAGCATACTAGTAAATGCCATAGGAACACCTGACATTTCTAGGCCAACATCAAAACCTTCTGTCATACCTAGCTCAGCCATGACCTCGGTTAAACTTTCTTTTGATACATCGACAGCACGAGTAGCACCCATTTTTCGAGCTAGATCAAGTCGGTACTCATTAATATCTGTAATAACAACATGACGAGCTCCTACATGCTTAGCAACAGCCGCCGCCATAATACCAATAGGCCCTGCACCGGTAATAAGTACATCCTCACCGACTAAATCAAATGATAGTGCGGTATGTACTGCGTTACCGAAAGGGTCAAAAACAGCCGCTAAATCATCAGAAATTTCATCCGGCAATTTAAAAGCATTATAGGCAGGGATCACTAAATATTCAGCGAATGCTCCTGCACGGTTCACTCCGACACCAACAGTATTACGACATAAGTGTGTGCGGCCACCACGACAGTTACGGCAATGACCACAAGTAATGTGGCCTTCACCGGAAACACGGTCTCCTAAAGAAAATCCTTTAACTTCTTGGCCAATACCTACCACTTCACCTGCGTATTCGTGGCCTACGACCATAGGCACAGGAATAGTGTCTTGCGACCATTCATCCCAATTATAAATATGTATGTCGGTGCCACAAATAGCAGTTTTTTTAATTTTGATTAATAAGTCATTATGGCCTATTTCAGGTTTCTCGGTTTCGGTTAACCATATACCTTGCTCAGGCTTTAATTTTGAAAGTGATTTCATCAAATAATCCCCATCTCTTTGCCAATAGTAGTAAACGCTGCAATGGCTTGATCAAGTTGTGCTTTTGTATGTGCTGCTGAAATTTGCGTACGAATGCGTGCTTGCCCTTTAGGAACAACAGGAAAAGAAAAACCAATCACGTAAATACCTTCAGCCAATAATTTATTAGCCATATCGCTAGCAACTTTAGCGTCACCTAACATCACTGGCACAATGGCATGATCGGCACCGGCACAAGTAAAGCCTGCGGCTTCCATATTACTACGAAAATAGCTGGTATTTTCCTTAAGCGTTTTACGTAACTCACCACCTTCAGCTAAAAGTTTTAATACTTGCAGTGAAGCATTAACAATAGCGGGAGCTAACGAGTTAGAGAACAAATAGGGGCGAGAACGTTGGCGTAACCATTCAACAACTTCTTTTTTCGCTGAAGTATAACCACCTGATGCGCCGCCCATGGCTTTACCTAAAGTACCTGTAATAATATCAACACGCCCCATCACATCACAGTACTCATGACTGCCACGGCCATCTTCACCAACAAAACCCACTGCGTGTGAATCATCAACCATCACCATCGCATTATATTTATCAGCTAAATCACATACACCTTTAAGGTTGGCAATGACGCCGTCCATTGAAAATACACCGTCAGTGGCGATCAATTTAAAACGAGCGCCTGCTTCGTCGGCTTCAATCAAACATTGCTCTAGCGCTGCCATATCATTGTTGGCATATCGAAACCGTTTAGCTTTACACAAACGTACACCATCAATAATTGAAGCATGGTTTAATGCATCACTAATAATGGCATCTTCTGGTCCTAATAAGGTCTCAAAAAGACCTGCATTAGCGTCAAAACATGAAGAATACAAAATAGTATCTTCCATCCCTAAAAACTGGCTAATGCCCTGTTCAAGCTCTTTATGAATATCTTGTGTGCCACAAATAAATCGCACTGATGCCATACCAAAACCATGTTCATCTAAACCTGTTTTAGCCGCAGAAATTAGTAATGGGTGGTTAGCTAGTCCTAAATAGTTATTTGCACAAAAATTGATAACCTGTTCACCAGTATTAACCGCTATTTTAGCTTGTTGAGCGGTCGTGATCACACGTTCAGCTTTGTATAAGCCTTCGCTCTTAACTTGTGTGATCTGATTTTGAATATGGTTATAAAAATTTGTAGACGTATTGTTTGACATAAGGAAGCCTCAACGATAGTGGAAATATAATTATACCACTCCACCTAAGAAAGTGTTCGCTTAGCAAGAATTTAAAGGTTTAGAGGCAAGGCATTGATTGCAAATAATAGTTATTCTATTGTTAAAATCAATAACGCAGCATATAAGCCTTTAAAACTCGCCCTTCGGGAACGTATGGGCATCATGATAAAGGCACAAAATTTGTTTGATGTAGAATAATATCTAAACATATTTTGTTTTTTCTCATATCGCCCATGTCGTTCTAAGTGGCCACTTCTTTAGATGGATTGGTATTACAATAATGGCGCTATTGTACGCTTTAAATATATTTCGTACAGACATAGGCCGAATAGTATTTCGTTAAAAAGTAAACTTTCGTAAAATAATTCTTACTTAGTAAGAGTTATGCAACTTATATTCATTCGTTCATCGTGAACTTAATCCAATGGGCAACATCGGTTAATAAATGCTTTCTACGATTAATTAACTGGTAAGCATAGCGATCACCTTTATAAATTTGCATTTTTGAACGCTTATCACCATTCCAAGAAAACAGCTCTTGTGCTGTTTGATTACTTTCTTGATGTTGTGATGACGTGACAAAGTAACTTGGAATATCAATGAGGTTTTTATAACGCTCTTTATCACTATAGGTCATTTTTGGTGTGATCAAGACCATCGAGTGCATGAGTATTTTCTCCGCCAAAGCAACAGCATAAGCACCGCTACAGCCACTGGCAACAATAGATATACCTTTATTTTCGGCAAGTTTACTATTTAAAAAATTATACGCTGCCAGCAAATCCTCCTGCCAATAAGTTGTTAGTAATGCCATATCGCTTTGGTAACTAACGATATTTAATGCGTTCTTCTTTATCTCTTGTCGAGAAAAGCCTTCGGCAACACTTTCACCATAGCCTCTAAAATCAATTAACAGGGTGTGTAAACCTTGTGATGCTAGGCTAACCGCAACTTTCCTATATGCTTGGCGATTGTTTTTACAATCATGTAAAACTATTGCTCCGCCGCTACGGGCTTTACCTGGATAATAATCAGCCGCTAATAAAAAGTCATGATCAGCTCTCGCTTTAATGCTAACCGTTTGCACAAAATTATCCGCCTCTTCACTCTCTTGTTGTTGCGCAACTACTTGGGGAGCTAGCAACATAATAAAGCTTGTTATGGCAGGTATAATTTTCAATTTTATGTCGATTTTTGGTTTTGAGTAAAAAAGCATGTTTATGAGTATTAATAGGTATTTAATCAAAGTTAGGTATAATCTATCACAAACTAACTATAGAACAATTTATGCTTTCTTTATTCATTTATCGCTTGTTAACATTGTTATTATTGCCATTGTTAATTTTGGCTTTATTAATACGTTCATTGAGTAACAAACAATATAGACAAAGAATAGCTGAGCGCTTAGGCTTTTTTCCTAAACCATTCCAAAAAAATGGCATTGTTGTTCATGCAGCGAGTGTCGGCGAAGTTATCGCTCTTGCCCCTTTTGTTGAGCAACTACTTTCAGCCTACCCAAAATTAGCTATAACAGTTACCACCTTCACCCCCACTGGCTCTGAGCAAGTAAAAAAACTTTTCTCCGATCGTGTTCAACATGGTTTCTTACCTCTGGATGTATTGCCCTGCACACAAATATTTTTGTCGCGTTTACAACCTAAACTTGTGATATTTATGGAAACTGAGCTATGGCCTAACTTAATTAGCCAATGCGCCAATAAAAATATAAAACTATTACTTATCAATGGCCGTTTATCCAAAAACTCAATGAAAAGTTACCTAAAAATTAGCCCTTTGATCACCCCTTGCCTTAACCAATTTGATAAATTACTTTGTCAAAGTAATGATAATCATGAAAATTTCTTACGTTTAGGAGCAAAGCCTGAGCACTGCAGTGTTTCTGGCAATTTAAAATTTGATCTCAGTGTTAATCAAAATAGCTTAGACAAAGCAAAAAAACTGCAAAACCTATTACCTGATAATCGCCCTATTTGGTTAGTTGCCAGTACTCATGAAGGTGATGAAGAAATTGCCTTACAAGCTTTTAAGGAAATTAAACAGCACACTCCTGATTTATTATTAGTGCTTGTACCTAGACACCCTGAACGATTCAAACAAGTTGCTCAATTATGCTTAAGCCATGAGTTCACTTTGGTAAAACGAAGCGAAGAAGTACGAGTGCTAAAACAAGATATATGGCTACTGGATAGCTTGGGCGAGTTAATGTCTGTGTTTTCATTAGCCGATCTAGTGACTATGGGTGGTAGCTTTAGTGCTATTGGTGGTCATAATCCACTTGAGCCAGCACTCTTTAAAAAAGCCATTATTGTCGGACCAAACATGAGTAATTTTAAGGAAATAATGCAGCAGTTAACTGCAAATGATGCCATTATCCAGCTTTCTCAGGCGAACGATAGTGAAGGTGATTTCCATAGCCAAGCTTTGGCTAGCGAAGTTATACAGTTACTAAACGACAGCCAACAAGCGACATTATTAGGTGATAATGCCCATCAGGTAGTAATGGCGAATCAAGGGGCGAGCAAGCGAACGCTACTAGTAGCTAGAGATTTAATCGATGACTAATATTGACTCAATAGAAATTTTTCAGCAAAACAACACCTATTGCCAATTTGATAGTAATGAACTAATACAATTTCAACCGGGTATGCTCGATGCTGAATTTTGGCAACAAAGGAATTTGATTACAGGCTCAGCCCAAGGGCGTGGCACTACATGGTTCGTCAAGCATATAGATGAATCAACCTCCGCAGAAAAGCATTGGGTGTTGCGCCATTACTATCGTGGCGGCTTGATAGGGAAATTAATCAATGATAGCTATTGGTTTAGCTCACAACAAAATACTCGCGCCGCCAAAGAGTTTGCCCTTTTAGCAACAATGCAGCAACTAGCACTACCAGCCCCAAAACCCATTGCTTATAGGGTGATACGAAGTGGCTTACTGTATCGTGCTGATTTGCTCAGTAGTCGAATTGAAAATGCGCAAGATTTAGTCGCATTCTTATCACAGCAAAGCTTAGAAGACGACTTATGGCAAAAAATTGGTGCGACAATAAAGCGTTTTCATCAGCATAATATCTATCACCATGATTTAAATGCTCACAATATTTTAATTGATGATAGTAATAACTTTTTCATTATCGATTTTGATCGAGGGGAGTTGCGGAAGAACAACAATACCGACTGGCAAAAAGCAAATGTAGCGAGGCTACAACGCTCATTTATGAAGGAGCTTCAACAATTGCCAAAATTTCATTTTAATGAAGCTAATTGGCAATCGTTAGTAACGGGTTATTTAAATCATTAACTATTAAGCAACTTCTAAAGCTTCTTGGTATCGCTGTTGGTACATATCACGTGCTTTCAATAGTTCAGGTAATGCATTCTCAGTAGTATAAGGTCGTAAGATAACTAATATCTTCAACACGCCTTGGTAAAATACTGAATTATTAATTTCATTTACTATATTTTGCGTTTGGTAAAAGCTTAACCAAAAAGTATTGATAATACGTAAAATGCTTACGATATCAGCAAGCTCTTCATCATCAAAATCAATAATTTTTGCCGCTCTAAGTGAGACCAATAACTGACTTACACGCTCAGCAATAGAGTGTTGTACTTCAACATATTTCTCACGCAAACTTGGATTTTTATCCAAAAGCACAGGTAAATTGCTATAAAAGAAGCGAAACTTCATCATCATTTGAAAAACCGCATCCATGTAAAGGATAATGGCATCAAGGGGTTTTATCTCACTTGAAACTTGCGGAAAGGTATCTAACAACAAGTTACGCGCATACTCTTCATATATAGAGAGAATGATGTCTTCTTTATTTCGAAAGTGATAATACAGATTACCTGGACTAATCCCTAAATGAGCAGCGATATGGTTAGTGGTAACATTACGCTCTCCTTGCTCGTTAAATAATTCAATGCTGGCCTGAATGATCTTATCGCGGGTCTTCATACAAGTTACTTCTTTCCGTTTAGTGGGTTAATCCAAGAGCTATTTAAATTTTAAGCTTTCTATCATACTACCAAATTTCAGTGAATTTAAAATCTTTTTGAGTAAATACTTTAACAAAGATAATGGTTATTCATTCATTTTATAACCCATTTGATGTTAATGCTTGTCATAAACTTAATTAAACCATTACAATACTTCGGTCTTAACCATCAAATAAAACGTAAAATATGAGCATAAAAGCAATTTACCCTGGTACTTTCGATCCTGTCACCAATGGCCATTCAGATTTGATTTTGCGTGCAAGTCACTTATTTGGTGAAGTAATTATTGGGGTAGCTGCGAGCCCGAGCAAAAAACCACGATTTTCTCTGGAGCAACGCGTTGAAATGATCGAACAAATTACCAAAGACCTAAACAATGTTACCGTTGTTGGCTTTAGTGGTTTACTGGTCGACTTTGCTAAACATCATCAAGCCAAAGTACTAATTCGTGGCTTACGTGCCGTGTCAGATTTTGAATATGAATTTCAATTAGCCAATATGAATAGGCGTTTATCACCTGAATTAGAAAGTGTATTTTTAACACCAGCAGAAGGCAATTCATTTATCTCTTCTACGCTAGTTAAAGAAGTAGCACTGCATCAAGGTGACGTTAGTCAATTTGTCGATCCCATCGTTAAAGCAGCATTAGAGCAGAAATAGTAGAGGGGCTAGCAATTAGCCCCAAATACATGGTTTTTATCTTTATTATTTAACTAAGTTTTCACCTAAAAATTTAACCACCTGATTCATATATTTTTTCTGGTTTTCTGGTACAAAAAAACCATGACTTTCATCTGAAACGGTATACCAAACATATTCCTTGTCTACCTCATCCAAAGCATCCCTTAAACTTTCAACTTGTTCAACGGGTGCCCTTCTATCTTGCTCTCCATGAGCTAAAAACAGAGGCACTTTAATTTTATCGACATGATTAACCGGCGACATGTCAGCCAAAGTGGTTTTGTTGATTCCAATCGTTTGCTTTAGGTAAGTTTTTCCATACGCTAGTTTTGGAATGTCACCTTCTTCAAACATCATAGATAAATCATATATACCAGCATTTGCTACTGCACATTGATAACTGTCAGGATATTTAGTTACACTTTGCAAAGCAGAATATGCTCCAAAACTCCCCCCCATAATACATGCATTTCCCGTTTCGGCTTTACCGTTATCAATGGCCCACTGGTAGGCATCTAAGATATCTTGCTGTATTCTTGTACCCCAATTCTTATATCCTGCTTCCATGAATTTCTGACCATAACCCGTAGAGCCACGATAATTTACTTGTAATACAGAGTAGCCATTTAGGGATAAAAACTGAACTTGTGATGAATAGCCCCAATAATCTCTGCTGTGGGGTCCGCCATGCACCAGTACAACTAAGGGCGGTATTTTCCCCTCTGTTTTAACTTTTGCTTCGGTGAAAAAGCCATATAAATTTACACCATCAGAAGCTTTGAATTCAAAAGGGTCGGTATAAGCATATTGATTACTCTTTACATTAGGTTGGTAGCGAAAAAGCATTTCCAACTTATTTTTGTCGCTGTTGAACAGGTAAAAGCTGCCGGCATCAATATCAGAAGACACAAATACTATATAATTTTTTCCATCATCACTTTGGCTAGTTATACTTACCTCTTGTTGTGGAAAGGCTGATATCAACGCTTTAAATACTTTAGCTTCCTGTAACTTTTTATTCACCAAATAATAGACAGGGAAGCCGTCATCCACTTTTAGAGCATACACTTGGTGACCATCTGTTGAAATTTGAACACCGGTAATATCCACTTTACTGTCAGAAAATATTTTTTTATAACTGCCATCTTCTAAGCCTAATTTAAAGAATCCAGTCTTATCTTGACCAAAGTTATCCAACACATAAAGGTGAGTACCTGCTGAATTTATAGTTAATGGCGTGAAATCGCTGCCAAAACTATTGTTAGGAACTTCATGCCACTGATTAGACTTACGAAAATAGAGACGTTCAACATTATTTTTGTCTCTGCCAGTAGCCGCTTTAATATTCCCCTCACTATCTGAAATAAAACTGGCGTATGGAGCTGGAGCACCAGCGATTCTTTTTTTATTTATTTTACCGTTATAGACATTAAGTTTATAAACTGCTGCTAAACGATCTCCTTCGCTATCCCAAGGTGTTGAACTAATTAAGATATGTTTGTCGTCATCGGGAAGTAGATCAATAATTTCTGCCCAGCCCTGAATTCTTTTCTTTTTCTTCATACGGGTGTATTTTTGCTCTCTTGCTTCAACAGCATTTATAGAGCGGTACCCATAAATCATTTCTCCGCGAGTGCCATCCAAATTTACAGCATAAAGTTCACCATAGAATAATGGCTCTTTGCGCCACGGTTCACGCTGATTTACTTGAATAACGACACGCTCATTATTTATCCAAAAATATTGACCTACTTCGTTTAGTTGGGGTAATTTTAAACCACCAATATATTTTTTTGTTTCTCGGTTTAAAAACACAAGCGAGCGTTTATTATCTTTCATCATTGCAACGGCAAGATGTTTGCCGTCAGGTGATATTTTGACATTTTGAAATTTTGAGTAATCAAATAGGTGAGACCAATCTTCTGCCGCTGATTGCAAACTGAAAAGCAAAGATATCGCGATTAATATATTTCTCATGGTGATCCTTGTTATATTATTATTTCCTACTACTTATCAAATAATTAATAAGTAGATAATTCCACAGCAATAAATGTAACAAAATATTACTGGGTCAAACAAGTGAGAATAATTAAATATTAGTTACTAAAATGTAAAAGTAACTTTGTTTGAAATATTACTGTTGGCAGGTAGGGCAAAATACAGAGCTGCGATTGGATTGCCTAATTTCTTCTAAGATCTCTTGGCAATTCAAACATTTCTCTCCAGCACGGCCATATACAAATAACGATTGCGCGAAATAACCTGGACGACCATCCACTTGGGTGAAATCCTTTAGCGTGGTTCCTCCTTGCGTTATGGCAGCACTCAACACGCTTTTGATAATATCGGTTAAACGATCATACCGCTGCTCATTTATATCTCCTGCCTTCACCGTAGGTAATATCCCCGCTTGAAATAATGCTTCATTCGCGTAAATATTTCCTACCCCAACAACAATATGGTTATTCATTAAAAAGGTTTTTATTGGCAGCTTTTTATTTTTCGATTTTGAAAATAGATAACCATGGCAAAAGTCATCACTAAGTGGCTCTGGTCCTAACTTAGTGAGTAAACCTTGCTCATCTTCATGCTCTGCCAACCAAAGTACTGCGCCAAAACGTCTGGGATCATTAAGACGTAATACTTTGCCATGTTCAAATGCTAAATCGAAGTGATCATGCTTAGCCACAGGGGTTGATTGGTCGATAACTCGTATAGTACCGGACATACCCAAATGCAGTAATAAAGTGCCAGTGCTAAAGCGGATTAGAAGATATTTAGCACGTCTGTCAACACTTAATGCTTCTTGTCCGTTTAATTGCTGTACTTCATCAGGTATTGGCCATCTAAGCTTTTTGTTTCTGACAATAACGTTAGTGACTCTATGACCAATAACATGTGGGCTAATACCTAAACGGCATACTTCAACTTCGGGTAATTCAGGCATAATTTCGGCTATTTAATTGCTTGGGGTGAGTTGACGGCTTAACGCTGATGGCAAAGCCAACCAAAGTTGTTTTTGATGATTAAAAACAAGTAATTGGTCCATAAGTGAATATAAGGTAAATATTTGTTCGTTTTCTAAATTAGCTAAAGCAATTTTTACTTGAGTACCTTCTTTACCTTCAATAATGATATCACTGGCTTGAACCAAACCTGTGCTTTCTTGCCAAGAAAACATTAATTGATCTATCTGTTGATTACTCAAGTCAATTATCCGCCCCTGGCTCATCATTTTCCAATCTCGACCAATGCGCTCAAATAACGCGGTAGAACCATCAGGGTAACTAATGGTTAGCGCTAATATTACGCTATGTTCCGGTAGGATTCGCGCATTATCATGATTATCATCGTCGGGAAATAAACGGTTATTGGTGGTATTTATTAACAGTATGATAATCATCACAGAAAATATAATGACATTATTCCATGCGGTCTTAGAGAGTTTCATAAAAATGTTATTAACGAAATAATACGACTATGATACTGAATTTTTCAGATAAAAAATATCAGCAATGTTTAAGAAATTAATGGTTATACCATTCCACCTAAGAAAGTGATCGCTTAGCGAGAATTTAAAGGTTTAGAGGCAAAGCATTGATTGCAAATAATAGTTATTCTATTGTTAAAATCAATAACGCAGCATATAAGCCTTTAAACCTCGCCCTTCGGGAACGTATGGGCATCATGATAAAGGCACAAAATTTGTTTGATGTAGAACAACTATATCTAAACATATTTTGTTTGTTATCATATCGCCCATGTCGTTCTAAGTGGTCACTTCTTTAGATGGATTGGTATTAGTTTCAAAAGCGGAATACTTAATCAACACGCATAAAAAAACCCAGTAAAAACTGGGTTTTTTATTAATATACAAAAGTTAAAAATTAATTACTTAATTTTAGCTTCTTTGTACATTACGTGTTTACGTGCTTTAGGATCAAATTTTTTGATTTCCATTTTTTCAGGCATAGTCTTTTTATTCTTATCAGTAGTATAAAAATGACCAGTACCAGCACTAGAAACTAAACGAATTTTATCGCGCATAATAATTCCTTACTTAAGAAAGTTTACCCTAAGGTTAAACTTTTTCGCCACGGGCACGGATATCAGTTAATACTGCATCAATACCTTTTTTATCGATAATACGCATTCCTTTCGGAGTTAAACGTAATTTAACGAAACGATTTTCACTCTCTACCCAAAAACGGTGAGATTGAAGGTTAGGTAAAAAACGACGACGAGTCGCGTTTCTTGCGTGAGAACGGTTGTTCCCTACGACTGGCTTCTTGCCTGTTACTTGGCAAACTTTAGACATTTGAGTCACTCCAAAATTAATTTTAGCTCGAGCTTATTTCTTCTGAGGATTCACCCAAGACCGTCGCCTCAGGATCCTGAAAAAGGTGGCATATTATAGAGAAACTGTTTTGTGAATACCACCCTTAATAACAAAAAGCATGATATTTTGTTTTAACACTCTCTAATCAACAAGTTAGCAGGTTAACATAATGAAAAAACCCAACATTAAGCTGGGTTTTTAGTAAGTTTTTGATGACTTTCTAATAAATTCGCGCACAAAACTCCATCAAAAAATAAATAAAGGTAATAAAATATCGCCTTAATTGACCTTTGATTTAAACAATTTCTTGATTTGCTCATCTTGCTCTTTACTCGATAGTTCATCGATTAAAATGCGAATAATATGAGATTTTGCTAAATCAGTGCCCTCAGATAAATGCTGCAATTGATCAATCGTATTCTCACTTAAGGTGAAAGTAGCACGTCGAAATGGTTTACTTTGCGAGTCAGCCGTTTTTTTCCGTTCAATTAAGCGCTTGGCATCATGAATCGCTTGTTTGAGATTCATTTTACCGCGCTCATCATTGCTTACTATTTGCGGCGCACCTTTAGCATAGTTATCCGCATCAGCAATAAAATCATCAACGGTAAACTGTTCCTTAGTTGCTTTGCTTTCCTTGCCTTTTTTTAAATCAGTTAAACTCATGGGCATTGTCCGGTTTCATGGCTAACAACTCTTCTGCAATCGCTATCATTTCACCCGCAGCTTTCCCATTAGGATCAATTTCGATTACTGATGAGCCTTGCTCTTCACTGTCATCATAAACATTACGGTTAAAGGTAACGGCATCCAGTACATTAATACCGTATGAGCCACACACTTCTTTAGCTTCAAGAATACGATTTGCTTGATTAGGTAACGATGGACATTGAGTGATCACAAAAGAAGCCATCATTTTTGGGTTAACCATTTTACAGGTGCTTAACATGTCTTCCATATGAGGAACGGTTTTCAAATCTCGTCGCTTAGGACGTAAAGGGATGATGACATGATTGGCTACCGACATAGCAGCACGCAACGCTAAATTATCTTGGCCACCACAATCGACAATAACATAATCATAATGCTGCCCTAAACTAAGTAGGTCGTTGCGTATTTTTCCGTACAGTTGAATACAATTAATAGCAGGTAAGGACGGGTCACTATTTCTTGCTTGAATCCAATCAGAAGTGGTGCGCTGGGGATCACAATCTACCATAAGCACAATAGCTTTCTTATTTCGGGCGAAATACACGGCCAAATTTTGTGCCAAACAGCTTTTACCGCTGCCACCTTTTTCGCCACCCACTAATATCATCATATTCTTTTCTTCCTAAACACTACCTAGTTATTAAGTTAACCCTATAAACTTAGGCTCAGAGTTAATTATAGTCCAATTTGCTTGTCTTGCTCATTTTGCCTGTTAATCTAAAATAAGCACAATCTCATACCAACCGCTGTCTTGCTTAACACAGCGTAAAACCTTGCCAAATAATTTCTGATTATTAGCATTGGCTGATTTAAAGTTAATGGTTACTTCTGATTGAGTTGGCAGAGGTATATCACAGTCAAGCTTCAAGCCACCTCTGGCAAAATCTAAACACGCGATTTTTTTGGTTCGTTCTTGCCCTTGTTCATCTATCCAAATGATATCAACTAGCTCTTTTTCCATATCCAGACGGAATGATTTTCGGCGCTCCAACTCATCTAAACTACTATCGGTCATAAGAGGATCCTTCTTTTTGCACTCGGGGGCTAATAATTTACTATATACTCAAACTACCTAAAAGTAACTGCCATTGATAGTTTTTTCAACTTATCTTAATAATATTTCACCATTTTCTGCAAATGAATAACATTGATTTCCAGCAATTATCATATGATCTAAGACCCTAACGTCAATTAGCTGCAAAGCTTGTTCTAATTTTTGAGTAATTTGTTTGTCGGCGATGCTTGCCTCTGCAACTCCAGACGGATGATTATGGCTTAATATAACCGCTGCGGCTTGGTGCTTTAAAGCATACTCAACCACTATTCTCGGATATACGGCGGCGGCATCTAATGTTCCCCAAAATAGTCGTTCAAATTTAAGTATCTGATGTTGGTTATCTAGAAATAACACCGCAAATACTTCTCGACTTTCATGGCGTAATTCACTGATGAGATAATCACGCGTTGCTTTAGAAGAAGTTAATGCACTGCCCTGCTGTACCATTTGTTCAGCTAGATAGCGTTTTGACATTTCCAAACATGCCTGTAATTGCACATATTTAGCACGACCTAAGCCATGTTGCTGACAAAACTCTTGCTCACTTGCACGATAAATATTCGCTAAGCTACCAAAACAATTTAATAAATTTCTCGATAAATCAACTACATTACAACCCTGAACACCCGTTCTAAGAAAAATGGCTAGTAATTCTGCATCGCTTAAACTCTGCGCACCTTGATGTAATAGTTTTTCTCTTGGTCTTTCTTTTTTTGGCCAGCTTTTTAAGATAGTCCCTTGTGCTTCATTTTTTTCCAATAAGCGTGCTGGTAACATAAGTTGCCTCCTTGGCAATATGTAGATTAAATTTTCCTACGGCTAAGTTTTTCAAAACATGACAATAAGTGTTATCTTATTGCCATTATTGATAAGTTTAAGATTAGCAGCTTATGCAAATTCTACAGGACAAAAAGATTGTTCTTGGTATCAGTGGCGGTATCGCTGCCTACAAAACACCAGAGTTAGTACGTCGCCTGAAAGAACAAGGCGCTGATGTGCGCGTGGTAATGACTGAAGGCGCTAAAGCCTTTATTACCCCGCTCACCTTACAAGCCGTGTCTGGAAATCAAGTGGCTGATAGCTTACTCGATACCCAAGCAGAACTCGCCATGGGCCATATCGAACTAGCTAAATGGGCAGACATTATTGTCATTGCTCCAGCTACTGCCGATATAATAGCGCGCGTTGCCTGTGGTATGGCAAATGACTTACTATCAACGCTTTGTTTAGCGACTGACGCACCTATTGCTATTGCACCGGCGATGAATCAGCAAATGTGGCACGCCCAAGCGACTCAAGAAAATATTACTCGCCTCACTGATCGAGGTTGTCAAATATGGGGACCAGGCAGTGGCGAGCAAGCCTGTGGCGATATCGGTTTAGGCCGAATGTTAGAAGTAAGTGATCTAGTCACGTTAAGTGTTGATTTTTTTGCCGATAAATACCTTGAGAATCAGCATTGGGTTATCACTGCAGGGCCTACACGTGAAGCAATAGATCCTGTGCGTTATATCTCAAATCATAGTTCAGGTAAGATGGGCTATGCTATTGCGCATGCTGCTTTGCGTGCTGGAGCCAAGGTTACTTTGATTTCAGGACCTGTTGCTATTTCTCCTCCTGCGGGTTGTGAGTTAGTTTCAGTAAATAGCGCTGAAGAAATGCATCAACAGGCATTGAAATTTGCCAAAAGCAGTACCACTTTTATTGCTTGTGCTGCAGTTGCCGATTATCGTGTCGCCAAAATTGCCGAGCAAAAAATCAAAAAAAGCAGTGAAGCTATGCAACTTGAGCTTGTCAAAAACCACGACATAGTCGCCGATATTGCCAGTTTAGCGGACAAACCTTTTATGGTAGGTTTTGCCGCAGAAACACAAAATGTCGAAAATTATGCACGCGGAAAGCTAATGCGTAAAAATTTAGATTTGATTGCTGCCAACGATGTTGCCAAAGCAGGCCAAGGATTTAATAGTGACAACAACGCGTTAACTTTATTCAGTGCTATTGATAAGACCGAAATTCCTTTAGCAAGTAAGCAAATTGTTGCTAACCATTTAGTGTCTTTAATCAATCAACATTTTCAAGCCAAGCAAAAAAGTTAACGATTATTAACTAGAAAACAATCATAAAAACGCAAGCACAATAACTAAAGAGTAAAAATAACTATGACTACAGCCCCAAAAACTAACGCTAAACCCAACCGTAAAGAGCAAATTTTACAATGTTTAGCGTTAATGCTTCAAGATTGCCCAGGACAACGCATCACAACAGCTAAACTGGCTGGTGAAGTTGGTGTATCTGAAGCTGCGCTGTATCGTCACTTTCCTTCAAAAGCTCGAATGTTTGAAGGATTAATTGATTTTATTGAGGAATCTATTTTTACTCGAATCAACTTAATACTCGCTGATCACAAAGAAACCTTAGTTCGCTGTCATCATATCCTACATGTTTTACTGGTATTTGCTGAACGTAACCCTGGTATGTGCCGTATCTTATCTGGTGATGCTCTAATGGGTGAAAATGAGCGCTTGCGTACTCGCGTGCATCAGCTGTTCGAAAAACTAGAGTCACAATTTAAACAAGTACTACGCGAACGAAAATTACGTGAAGGAAAAACTTTCTCCATCAGCGAACAAGCACTAGCTAATATATTGGTATCCTTTGCTGAAGGTAAAATCAGCCAATATGTTCGCTCAGGATTCGACAAAAAGCCTAGTGACGAATTTAATGAGCAATGGCAGTTTTTAATGGCCAGTAAATAAGTTTTCAAAGGCTTATTAAAAAAGAATATAAATTCTAGCCCCGCTAACTTGGGCGCTAGTGAACAACACTTCCCTCAATTTTTATGAAGGCATTTTCATGAGTAAATTATCACACCTTAAACCAAGCAGTTTATGGCAATTATTTGAAAAAATTTGTAGCATTCCTCATCCGTCTAAGCATGAGCAACAGATTTCACTATGGATTCAATCGTGGGCAAAAGATCTTGGCTTAAGTATTAAAGAAGACGAGATTGGTAATCTAGCCATCCAAAAGCCTGCAACACCGGGCATGGAAGATAGAAAAGGCATTATCTTGCAGGCGCATATGGATATGGTGCCGCAAAAAAATAATGATACAGAACATGACTTTTTAACTGATCCTATTCGTCCGTATATCGTTACTGAAGCTGACGGAGATTGGGTCACTGCAGAAGGTACTACGCTAGGAGCTGATAACGGTGTTGGTTTAGCATCTGCATTAGCCGTACTGGCAAGTAACGATATATCACATGGCCCATTAGAAGTGTTGGTTACCATCGATGAAGAAGCAGGGATGAGTGGCGCTTTTGAATTACAGCCAAACTGGCTTGAGGGCGATATATTAATCAATACTGACTCAGAGCAAGAAGGTGAAGTGTACATGGGTTGTGCTGGCGGCATTGATGGCTCAGCAAGCTTTGACTTACACTTTGAAGACGTACCTGCAGACTATCAAGCTTTCAACCTTTCCATTTCTGGTTTAAAGGGTGGACACTCAGGCGTCGACATTCATACTGGTCGTGCTAATGCCAACAAATTATTGATCCGCTTTTTACTTGATGCCAGCGAACAATTTGGCATTCGTTTAACAGAATTTAATGGTGGCAGTTTACGTAATGCAATCCCTCGCGAAGCCAATACCAGTTTTGTAGTAGCTACCGATAACATAGAACCATTAAAAGCCACATTAGCGAAGTATTTGTCAACTATCAAAGCTAATTTAAGTGCGATTGAAACTGATATTGATATGCTACTCATATCACCTGAGGATTTTGAGCAATCTTGGGATAGTAAAACACAAAGTAATATTTTGCGCGCACTAAATGCTTGTCCTAATGGCGTAATACGTATGAGTGATGACATCGAAGGTATTGTAGAGACGTCATTAAATTTAGGTGTCATTCAAACTCGAGGCAAAAAACTCAATGCTTTAGTATTAATTCGTAGCCTACATGACGATGGGCGACTTGAAACACAGCGCACAGTGCAATCTGTTTTTGAGTTAGCCGATGCTAGCATAAAGTTTTCAGGTGCTTACCCTGGCTGGAAACCTGATACTGATTCCGCAATTATGCAAACGGTTAGTGATACCTATCAGCGATTATTTAATAAAGTCCCCGCGGTTATGGTGATCCATGCAGGCTTGGAGTGTGGTTTATTTAAAACTGCTTACCCTCATTGGGATATGGTTTCTATTGGCCCAACAATTAAATTTCCTCATTCACCTGATGAAAAAATTGAAATCGCTACGGTTGAGCAATATTGGCAATTACTAACCTCTGTATTAGCAAACGCGCCAACAAAATAAAGTGAAGTTTGATCAAAAGTAGCACTAGAACGAATGGGAAAACCCTTAATAAGAATTATTCTCATTACCTTGACAGTGCTCACTTTAAACATTACTCTCTTTGCCTATATTCACTGATGTTATACAATACTTTTTTCAAAGGTTTGGGAAGGTTTTTATGTTGCAAAAATTAAGCAAAACTATCACTCATTTATTAATAGCGATTACATTTATAAGTACCGCTTTCACTTCATTATTGGTTAACGCCGCACAAGAAGTTAATGTTTATTCTTATCGTCAGCCTTTTCTAGTCGAACCTCTTTTTGAAAAATTTACCAAAGAAACAGGCATAAAAGTTAATGTCGTTTTTGCTAAAAAAGGCATGGCTGAACGTGTTGCTCGCGAAGGTGAATACAGCCCGGCTGATATTTTATTAACGACGGATATTAGCCGTTTAATTGAATTACATGATAAAGGTTTATTACAAGCCAATAATGATCCAACCCTTGCTGATGCCATCCCAAGTCAATTTCGTGCTAGCGACAACACATGGTTCGCATTAACCACTCGCGTTCGTAATATCTATTCCTCAAAACGCTTAGGACCGGTAAATATCAACTATGAAGATTTAGCTGATAGTAAGTATAAAGGCCGAATCTGTACTCGTAGTGGTAAACACCCATACAACGTTGCGCTAGTTGCATCGATGATTGCAGAGCACGGTGAAGCTGAAACATTAGCTTGGTTAGAAAAATTCAAGAGTAATTTAGCCCGTAAACCACAAGGTAATGATCGTGGTCAAGTACAAGCCATTCATCAAAACCTGTGTGATATTTCATTAGGTAACAGTTATTACTTTGGTAAAATGCTAAAAGATGACAAGCAAAAAGTATGGGCTGATGGCGTCAACATCAACTTTCCAAACCAAAGCAACCGCGGTGCACATGTTAATGTTTCAGGTATTGCCTTAGCGAAATATTCTCCTAACCTTGATAATGCTAAAACGCTTATGGCCTTTTTAGTATCAAAACCTGCTCAGCAACTCTATGCAGAAACGAATATGGAATATCCAGTACGTGCTGATGTGCCATCGTCAGAGTTAGTTGCGTCATGGGGTACCTATAAAGCCGATAAAATTTCATTAGAAACTATCGCCAAAAATAGAAACCTTGCGCTTAAACTGATTGATCAAGCCCGTTTCGATCTCTAAGTACCAATAGTGATAGCTAAACATAAAAACCTAGTTTGGCGTATTGGATGTTACTCCATAGCACTGGTATTAATATTACCAGTGCTAATCATGTTAGCGGCAGGTATCAACGCCTCTACTGACTTATTTAACCATCTTTGGCAAACCGTCTTACCTGACTATATCGCTAACACGCTAATTTTAGGTGTTATAGTAGTCACTCTATCGGTAATTTTTGGCGTCATTAGTGCGGCATTAATCGTTCATACTAATGTGTTTGGTAAGAGAGCATTGCGATGGTTACTCATGCTTCCCCTAGCAATGCCCGCTTATTTGGTTGCTTATTTATATACAGATCTTTTTGATTATGCAGGTCCAGTACAGCGCATGTTACGTGCTTACTTCAATTGGCAATCACCGAGCGATTATTGGTTTTTTGATATCCGAAGCCTTACCGGAGCAGGAATTATTATTGCTCTAGTTTTGTTCCCATATGTTTATTTATTAACGAGAACAGCATTTGAACAGCAAGATCAGAACCTGTTAAGAGCAAGCCGTTCATTAGGATTAGGCGCTAAAAGTAGCTTTTATAAAGTTGCATTGCCATTAGCCCGTCCGGCAATTGCTGTTGCGGCGAGTTTAGTATTAATGGAAACTTTAGCTGATTTTGCCACAGTGCAATATTTTGCAGTAAATACACTTACCACTGCAATTTATGACACTTGGCTAGGTTATAGCGACTTAGCAGCGGCCAATGCTTTAGCCAGTGTGTTAATGTTATTTATCCTGTTCGCTGTTATTGGTGAACAACGCGCTCGAGCTGGACAAGTTCATCAATCAAACCGAATCAATAAAAGCCATCAAATCATCGCACTTTCTAAACCAACTCAAATTGTTGCAACGAGTTTTTGTTGGTTTTTAGCGTTCGCGGGGTTTTTACTGCCTTTTATATTATTGATAGATATGGCATGGCAATATAGTAATTCCGAAGAATTTTTTGCCCTTTTACCAACAGGGTTAAATAGTATAAAAGTTGCTATGTGGGCAGCGAGTCTTACTACTTTATTTGCCTTAATATTTGGGCTGTTTAAGCGGTTAAGTTCAGATAAATGGCGCAGTTTACCTGGGCAAATATCAGGGTTTGGTTATGCTATTCCGGGTACTGTTTTGGCAATGGCCATGATGTCCACTTTTGCGCCACTTGATCACTTCATCAATGATATCGCTAAGATCTTAGGTTTTCAGCCTCCGGGGTTAATACTGTCAGGCTCTATTTTTGCGATAATTTTTGCTTATATAGTACGCTTTGCTGCTATTGCTAATGGCACTATTAGCAGCGGTATAGAGCAAATTCCCAAATCAGTAGATTTCGCACCCGCAAGTTTAGGGGCCGGCTTGGGGAAAACGTTAACGAAAGTACATATCCCTTTATTAAAGCCTTCTATTTGGTTAGCTTGGTTATTAGTTTTTGTTGAAGCCATGAAAGAGTTACCTGCGGTACTCTTATTAAGACCCTTTAATTTTGAAACCTTAAGTACACATATTTACCAACTTATTTCTGATGAAATGCTTGAACAAGGTGCTTTAGGAGCCATATTAATTGTCTTACTAGGCTTATTACCGATTATTTGGCTTAATCAAAATAAGCAAACCAGCGAGAAGGATAAAGTGTGAACCACTTATTAACCATCAACAATTTAACTGTTGAACTGCAAAATAAAACCATTTTATCTGACGTTGAATTAACCCTAGCGGCCGGTGATATTCTAGGTCTTGTTGGCCCGAGTGGTTGTGGAAAAACAACCTTATTAAATACCATTGCCGGATTTATTGAGCAACAACAAGGGCTAATTACCCTTGCTGATGACATGATAATATCTGCTGAGCAAAAAGTTGCGCCAGAGCACAGGCATGTTGGTATGATTTTCCAAGATTACGCCTTATTTCCTCACTTAACTATTGAACAAAACATTTGCTTTGGTATTGATAAATTAGCTAAAGAAGAACAACAAAAACGGTTACGCCAGTTACTCGATTTATTGGCATTAACCAATTTAAAAAAACGCTTCCCACATCAACTTTCTGGCGGTCAACAACAAAGAGTTGCTATTGCCCGAGCACTTGCCACTCAACCAAAACTTTTATTACTTGATGAGCCTTTTTCTAATATTGATGCACGGTTACGAAATGAGCTGATGTTAGAAATGCGGCAATTATTGAAGCAACTTAATATCACTGCCATTTTTGTTACACACAACAAAGATGAGGTATTTACCTTTGCGGATAAAATAGCGGTGATGCACCAAGGAAGTATTTTACAAACGGGTGCGCCAATTCAAGTATGTCAGCACCCAAATAGCTGGCAAGTAGCAGATTTTTTGCAACTAGGCAGTTGGATCCCCGTAAATATCAGCCAAAATGATGCTAAGCAATTAGAGTACGTTACTTCATTAGGCTTGGTTGATGCTCAAGATAGTGAGCATAAAGACCTTGGCCAGTCGCAACTGTTACTTAAAAATATTGATATAGAGCTCATTGAGCGAGAAAAAGCTAATAGCCAAGTTGAGCATATTCGAGTAACTGAGCACGGTTTTCATTACACTTTAACAAGCCTAGATAAAAGTGCCCCTTTAGCGTTTAGCAAGCTCAGTTTATATAGCAATACCCTACTTAATCTCGGCCAACAAGTTTGCATCACTATTAAGCCTCATAAAGTATTAATCTTCCCCAAATAAAATAACTGCATGTAGGATTGTCATCTAACTAATTTCAGTTAGAATAGAGGGCTAAGCAACTGAGGAAGTTTTCTATGATTCAGCCAGAAAAAATAATAATAGCTGATGATCATCCCTTATTTAGACAAGCATTATTGGGGACTTTAAAAGCTAAACTTAACGATACGCTTTGGCTAGAGGCTGAAACTATTGAAGAGCTAGAGCAACAATTACAAGCGCATAATAATAGCGACTTGTTATTACTCGATTTAAACATTCCCGGCGCACATGGTTTTAATACCTTAATTCATGTACGTAATCATTTCCCTCAAATACCTGTCGTCGTTGTTTCAGCTCACGAAGATCACAATACTATCAGTCAAGCCATGAGCTATGGTGCAGCAGGCTTTGTGCCTAAGTCGACGCCTGTAGATGATATATTTAACGCTATTATGACGGTATTGTCAGGTGAAGTGTGGCTACCAGAGTCTTTCCAATCGACTCAAGCGAGCGGTGAGATGACTGATATTGCTGAGCGTGTTGCCAGTTTAACGCAGCAGCAATACCGTATTTTAATGATGTTCGCCCAAGGTTTACTCAATAAGCAAATTGCTTACGATTTAAATGTTTCGGAAGCGACGATAAAAGCACATGCCACGGCTATATTTCGCAAGCTTGATGTTCGAAATCGCACCCAAGCCGTTATTGTTATTAGCCAGCTAGACCTGACTGAATCAGGGTTTGGTGAATAGTAAACCTTATACTATTGATTGTGCTTTGTTTAATGGTAGACAAAAATATCTCACCACAATTTTACTAGGATCTGCTGATCTTTCGGGATTAAATTTAAAGGTTCTACTGCCCATATAATATTTGTACTCATTATTCTAAGCCCCCCATTTTTAATAGGAAACCTAAGTCAATTGAAAAAGCGTTATGATGAACAAGGTTACGTTGTAGTTAGAGATTATTTTAATACTGAAGAAATCTTAGCGCTGAGGGAAGTAATTTTGAAATTTCATCAGTTGTGGAAAACAGACAACGCTACTTTCTATCAAGAAGAGGCTTTTAATTCCTCTTTAATTACTGGAAGTCAGTACCTAGCATATAGCGATAGAGTAAAACTTTTCAATTTTATCAGCTCAAAAAAAATAATGGCAGTTGTTGATTCGATTATTGTTAATAACCCCGCTTTTATGAATACCCAATTATTTTTCAACCCCGTTAATCACCAACTAAGAGAATTTTGGCATCGAGATTGTCAGTATGATCATGATATTTCTATGCAAAAGAAAGTTATTCATGAAACGCAAGTATTGCATCTCAGAGTACCATTATTTGACGAACTTGGTATGGAGCTAGTGCCCGGCTCACATCAGCGCTGGGATAATGAAGAAGAGTTTAATGTTCGACAGGAAGAAAAAGGCCGACTGAGCAGTGATAATCTTTCTACAGGTAAAAAAATCAAATTAGCCGCCGGCGACTTATTAGCTTTTTCCGCGGATATGATTCACCGTGGTTTATATGGATTAGATCGATTAGCATTCGATATTTTAGTATTTGACTCCGCAGGAGACTTCGCTGATTTTGTCGATGATGATTGTTTACCTGAGCCTGCAATGTTAAATACAATCATTGACCCAAGAGTATTTATTAATACCATGAAGCTTAAGTCTACAGACAAATAGAAAAACAGTAATCTTGACTTAATATATACAATGTTTATTGCTAATCCACATAATCTGCTTGTAATTTTTGGGCGAGTTTTGCGCTCATCATTGCTCTTAATGCTCCCGGTTTAACCAGCTTGCGCATATAACCAACATCAGCATTACTCGCCTTCGCTTCAATACCAGTTTCCGTCGTGGCAGTGATTAAAATTGCCGGTATATACTGGTTGCACTGTTTACGTATATCGGCAATTAAGGTTAGCCCGTCAGCCTGTTCCCCTACTGGCAAACCTGCTTGATAACCTAATTGATAATCCACTAATAATATATCGATATCACTTTGATGGTTTTCAAATTCAATGAGTGCGCTCTCACGTGAATCTGCTGCCAAAATATTACAATGCCAAGCGGACAATAACTCCACCATACCACTGAGCACATCGGGATCATTATCAATACACAGTACGGTAATATCTTTTAACCCCATACTTAAAATAGGAGCCGAAGATTTAGGTAGTTGAGTTAATTGAATGGCTTTTTCAACACCAATAGAAAAGTTACAACCTTGCTCTACTTGAGATTGTAAACTAAGTTTATGCCCTAATAACTTCGCTAAAGACTGAGTAATGTTTAATCCTAACCCTAAACCTGCACCAGATTGCTTTGTGGTTGTAGCTTCTAATTGAGTAAATTGTTCAAACACTAACGTTTGTTGTTCAACGGGAATACCCGGACCATTATCTAATATTTGAATAGTCACTTTATTATCAAAAACACGAGCACCAAGTAAGACTTTACCTGGGCTTGCGTATCGAAAAGCATTACCCACTAAGTTCTGAATAATACGTCTGAGTAAATGCTGATCTGATCTTACCCATACTTTAGTTGGTACTAGTCTAAATTTAACTTTTTGCTCAATAGCTAACGCTGAAAATTCTTGTGCTAAATCATCAAACAAATCATTTAAAGGGAACACCTCCATATGAGGTTTGATGTTTCCGCTTTCTAAGCGGGCAATTTCTGCCAAGTCTGCTAATAGGTTATTCGCGGCTTTTAACGAACGATCAATATTATCCACTTGCCTTTGTTGCACGGGCGTTAGACTACCCTGCTCTGCCAATGCGGAAGTAAATAAGCGAGCCGCTTCTAAAGGCTGCATTAAATCATGGCTACAAGCTTTTAAATATTGGCTTTTAGCAATATTCGCTTGCTCGGCTTTATCATGTGCCAGCGCTAAAGCTTCATTGGTTTTTGCTAAAGTTAACGTACGCTCATACACTCTGGTTTCTAGATCTAAATTCGCCTCTTTTAGTACCTGCTCTGCCTGACGATATGCTGTGATATCTGAAAACATCATCACAAATCCACCACCCGGTAAAGGATTACCTTCAATGCGAACCGTTTGACCATTTGCTTGTTGACGCTCAGAGCTATGTGAGCTTCCTTGACGAAGATATTCCAAACGCTTAGCAACTTGATTATCAACATCACCCGCACCACATAAGCCTCGTTTAACATTATGACGAATGAGTGATTCAATAGGACTGCCTACATAGACAAGCTCTTTCGGGTATTCAAATAAATCTAAGTATTTTTTATTCCAAGCAACTAACTTTAACTCTTCATCAACAATCGAAATACCTTCACCTGCATTTTCAATCGCACTTTGTAGTAAGTTCTGTGAAAAGGCTTGTTTTTGGCTTGAAGCATCTTCCACTAACACAGCAAGCTCATCCAAAGCGATATCTCGACCATCAAGAGCAGAAGATAAAACTAAGCGCGCCGAAGAAGCGCCCATAACCATGGCTAAGGTATTCTCAGTATGCTGCAGTAATAATTGATTATAAGTTGAGTTACCTAGCTGTTTTCTGTCATGTGATGATTGAAATAAACTAAAACTCGAGATCGACTTTTTCTCACCAACAAAGCGAGATGCTAATAACTCCAGCTCTTGAACATCTAATTGGCGTTTTTTCTCAACTTTTAATATCGAAGGTGATTGCCACTCAAGAAACAGTGACGCTTGCACACGCTCTTGTACACTTTGACGACTAATTTGTGACAGTGCCCACATGACAAAAATATTTGCCCCTAAACTAAACAAGGTGGCGGTCGTTTTCGCAGGTAACACTCCTTCTGCAAAGGGTGATGGATATAAGCCAAATTGAGGTAAAAAATTAAGTGTTAGCCACAAAATAAAGCCAACGAGTATACCGGCGTACACTCCCATTAAACTGGCTCTTCGCCAATAAAAGGCAACCACCAAGGCTGGTGTTAATTGTGCAAAAGCGCCAAAAGCCACTTCGCCTAAAGATGATAAGGTATCTGGTGATGCCATAACAAACACACCGTATCCAGATAAAATAACAAACAATACTAGTAGCTTACGTATGTTTAATAGTCGTTGCCTAAAGTTATCATAGTTATTTTGAGCAACTTTTTGCTGGCGATACAGTAGTGGAAAAACAATTTCATTACTCAGCATAGTACTTAAGGCAATCGCAGAAATGATCACCATGGAGCTAGCCGCAGAAACAGCGCCTAAGAATGTAAATAAGGTCAACCAAGTTTGACCGCCGACACCGGGGAGAAATAATACATAAGAATCTGATGGGACAGTATCTCCCAATAACAGCTGACCAGCTAGCCCTAAAGGTGCGGCAAAAAAGGCAAAAACGAGTAAATACATTGGAAACACTCGTCGTCCTAACCAAGTATCTCGTTGATCACGCAATTCAACCACCATCACTTGAAATTGACGCGGTAAAGAGAGAAATGCCGCCATCACTATCACTAACATGGCAAGCATAGCACTGACATTATCAACATTCATTTGTTGATCTAGCTTCAAGTTGGCGCCAGATTGATGCCAGATATCTAACGGTGAATCAAATAAAGAAAAACAGACAAATAAGCTGACCGCTAAAAAAGCAATAACCTTAACCAGCGATTCGAACGCTATAGCCAACATCACCCCCGGGTGACGCTCAGTAACGTCAATATTTCGAATACCAAAAAGCACGGTAAAGCCTGCTAGAACTAAGCTAACCACTATGCCTATGTGCCAACTACTTAAGTTTTGATCCACTTGTAATTGTTGAAAGGTATAAACCATGGCTTTTAATTGCAAAGCGATATAAGGCATGGTGCCAACAAAAGCGACCAAGGTAACTATGATGGCCAGATTATGTGATTTACCAAATCGTGCCGCCAAAAGGTCAGCAATAGAGGTTAAATTCAACTTTAAACTGACGCGAATAATGCGCTGAATAAAGGGCCAAGCAAACACAAATAACAGTATGGGCCCTAAATAAATAGGGATATGAGATAAGAAGTTAGTGGCGGCTTGCCCTGTAGTTCCTAAGAAACTCCAAGAAGTACAATATACGCCTAGGGTTAACGCATAGATAATTCCCTGACTTTTCCTCGCCAGTTGATGGCGATATTTATCACCTAAATAAGCAATCAAAAACAATAAGCCAATGTAGAACAAACTTATACTGACTAATTGCCAATTGGGAAACATATAAAATCTCTATAAAGTTGAAACACTGGGGTTATCATCCAGTTAACCATAGCAATATAAGCAAAAGAATTCACTGAGATAAATACGACCTTTCGCTATTTTTTGCTGAAATAGTCCAACATTTTTGTATGATTTTTGCTAAACTGCGCGCGAACCAAGGAGTGCGGTTATATTTCCCTGAAAATATATGAGCAACCGCTGAGATGTTGATGATATCAACGAACCCTTTGAACCTGGACGGAAGTTAGTCGTTAACTTAACAGTTAGCATTAATTTAACCGGCGTAGGAATGGTTAATATTTATATCCAAAGTATTTCAAGCGTTTAATTGGGTATATTATATCTAGAAACCTCCCAGTGCCGGATCCTATAGTATTTTTTACTTATGAGATCTTTATGACTATTATCAAATCTAAACTCGCTATCACCATAGCAAGCATTATCAGTTTTCAAGCTTTTGCCGAGCAACAAGCCTCAAGCCAAGAAGCCACTGAAGTTATTACCGTAACCAGTGATTTTCGTCAGCAAAATTTATTAACCACACCCGCGTCACTGTCGGTATTAACCGAGATTGAAATCCAGCAGCGTAATGCTCAGCACCTCGAGGAACTCGTGGCGGTTAGCCCAAATGTGAATTTTGCTAGCGGCTCACAACGTGCACGTTATTTTCAAATTCGTGGTATAGGTGAACGTAGCCAATTTAATGAGCCGATTAACCCATCGGTGGGCATGATCATCGACGGTATTGATTTTACCGGTATAGGCAGCATTGCAAACTTGTTTGATGTTCAGCAAGTAGAAGTTTTCAGAGGACCACAAGGAACCCGATTTGGTGCTAATGCTTTAGCTGGCATGATTAACATCACCACCAATGCCCCCACCGATAAATTTGAGGGTGCAATAAAGTTAGATGCCGGAAATTATAGTAGTTACGGCTTAGGAGTAGCACTTTCTGGCCCAGCTTCAGACATTGTTAATTACCGTTTTGCAGGTAATCATTACCAAAGTGACGGTTTCATCGAAAATACTCACCTCAAAAAAGATGATACCAACAACCGTGATGAGACAAGCCTTAGAGGTAAGTTGTCTATACAAGCATCTAGTAATTTAACCATAGATTTAGCCGGTTTTTATTTTGATTTTGATAATGGCTATGATGCTTTTTCACTCGATAACACCCGTGAAACTCTTTCTGATGAGCCTGGCTTTGACACACAAGAAACGTCGGCTTTTTCAGTTGATTTCACCTATCAAGGTTTTGACACTTTCACTTTAAAAGCACTAGTTAGTACTGCTGATTCTGATTTAGCCTATGGCTATGATGAAGATTGGGCGTATGTAGGCATTTCAGATCCCGATGTTATTGAAAATCCTGATTTTGCTTATTGGGAATATTCATCTACTGATCATTACTTCCGTGATAAATCAACTCAAACAATCGAGCTTAGAGCTCTATCAAATAGCGGCAGTGAATTATTTAACGGCACAACTGACTGGGTTGCAGGTATTTACTTTAAGCAAGATGATGAAGACCTGACAAGACAATATACCTACCTTGATAGCGATTTTTCTTCAAGTTTCGATACACAATCAATTGCCATTTATGGCCAGCTTGATAGCCAACTGAATCAGCAATGGTCATTAACAACAGGCCTTCGCGTAGAACAACGTAGTGCAGATTACATTAATTCAGACGGTTTTAATGATAGTCCTGATGACACTATGGTTGGCGGTAAAATTGTCCTTAGCTATCAGCAAAATAAAAACAGTTTCTGGTATGGTTCAATCAACCGAGGTTATAAAGCCGGTGGGGCAAATACTGATGGTAGTTTACCTGAGGAGCTACGCACCTTTGAACCAGAATACTTAGTGAATTATGAGTTAGGCTATAAAGTATCCTTACTGGATAATGCTGCTTATATACGTACCGCTGTTTTCTATATGGACCGTGAAGACGTACAAGTAAAAAGCTCGAAAACTATCGTTAGAGAAGACGGTAGCTCAGAGTTTATCGCTTATTTAGGTAATGCCGCTACCGGTTCAAATATGGGTATTGAAATTGAAACTAGCTGGTATATCAATGATGTGGTTGAAGTTTATGGCTCGCTTGGTTTACTAGACACTGAATTTAATGACTTTATTAACGCTGAAGGCATATCACTCAGTGGTAGAGAGCAAGCCCACGCACCAAACTATCAATATAATATTGGCGTAAATATTCAACCCAATGAGTATTGGCTAGTGAATCTTTCAGTTGATGGTAAAGATGAATTCTACTTCTCTGATAGTCATGATGAAAAATCTGACTCCGTCGCTTTATTAAATGCCTCATTAAGTTATTTAGCCGAAGATTACCAAGTGAAAGTTTGGGCAAGAAATCTTACCGATGAAGAGTATGCTAACCGTGGTTTTTATTTTGGTAACGATCCAAGAGATGGTTATACTGCTAAACAATATACCCAACTGTCTGAGCCACTAGTTTTTGGTATTACCCTAGATTACCAATTCTAATCGTCTAACGATTAATCTTGTTGCAGTATAGCTTTATTGATACGTTAAAAGTACTCATTGACTCAAGTCAACTACGTGCTTTTTCCTGACAATAAAGACTATACTGCTTGAAGTTGAACCGTTAGGAAAATCATCAGGTCTTATTATGAAAATATCTATCGAACTAAGTCTATACCCTTTAGCTGAAACACAGTATAAAAGTGAAATTTGGGCTTTTATCAAACGCCTGCGCAATGTCGACGGACTAAAAGTCGTTACCAATGGTATGAGTACGCAAGTCTTTGGTGATTATGACTTGGCGGTTAGCAAGGTGATGAGCGAAATTAAGCATGTTCATAGCAGCATACAAGATAGAACTGGCGAAGCAGATGCCGCGGTATTTGTATGTAAATTTATCAATGGTGATCGCTCACACGTTGAAGCGGAAAGTTAATGACTGAGTTATTTACTAGCTTTAGCCAATATACCGCTAACTTACCTTGGCTAGAGCTGGTAGCCATGTTGCTGTCACTGGCTTACGTTGTCTTAGCCGCACAAGGTTCAATATGGTGTTGGCCTGCCGCTTTTATTAGCACAGCGCTATATACGATAATTTTTTATGATGTTTCATTATTAATGGACAGCGCGTTAAATGGCTATTACTTACTGATGGCGGTATATGGCTATTGGTTATGGCAAAAAACAGCTACTGAAAATTCTGCGGCAACTGAGTCATCAACAACATTCGTGGTGGTTTCTCATTCATTAAACTGGCATGTGAAAGTATCTGCCTTGTTAGTCATGATTTCGTTGGCTCTCGGTTTTGTCATGTCGAATTATACCTCTGCTGATTTTGCTTATCTTGATACCTTTACCACTGTCTTTGCGGTATTCGCCACTTATTTGGTTACTCAAAAGGTGTTGGAAAACTGGCTTTATTGGCTAGTTATCGACTGTGTTTCTATTTATCTTTACATAGAGAAAGCCTTACTCGCCACCGCCTTTTTATTTATTATTTACCTGATAATTGCCACTTATGGTTATATAAAATGGTTAGGTATCTATCGACGACACAATCAAACAAACTTACCTTTAACCTCAACGGGTTAAGACCTATGAGAGCAGAATTATCTGGGCTTGATTGCTTTAAAAACGTTAGCGCCATTGAGAATATAACCGCAGGCATGAGCAGCCACTGTTATAAAGTCACTGCCGATGGCAAGGTTTTTTTTACCAAAACCCTATCTAACCCTAATGAGGTTTTACTCGCCAAATCGGCCGCCAAACTAGGCATTAGCCCTGAGGTAATCTTCGCTAATCAACACTGGTTAGTTACTCGCTTTATTGATGGAGAGAACCTTACTGCTAGCACTAAGTCACTCGATGAAAAAATTGACGTTAGCATTAAACTTATGGCGAAGTGCCATCAGTTGACAACAAATATCCCGCAAATGTCTGCGAAAGGCATTATTAAAGATTTAGTAAACCAAGCTAACTTACCATATCTGCAACAGCAGCAATTAAATGATATTTCAGAGCAAGTTTCTGCGAGATTATTAGCCAATCATAATCTCGTTTGCTGTCACGGTGATATGAATTTCACTAACGTACTAGTAGATAGTCAACAAGCGGCTTGGTTACTAGATTTCGAATGCGCATACCAAGCTTCAGCTGAGTTTGATTTAGCCATGTTTGTAGCTATTAATAACCTCGACTCATCAAGACTGCCTGAGGTGACTACCCGTTACCAAAAAGCAAATCCTTTAGTCGACATCAATGTAAAACTGGTTGAAGATTATTTGGTATTTAGTTATTTAATCAATGGCTTATGGTATTTCGGGCAATCCCAAGAAAATCAACCTTCGCTAGGTGAAGATCGGGGTAATCAAGCCATTTTTAAGAAATTAGCACGACAACAATGGCAACAATTTGACGATTTAGTCTTACCTTTGCGAACCAATCAAGCTTTAGCCTCGATTATTGAATCACTGTAACACCGGCAATTTCGATTACAGTTTTTGCATCCGCACGCTCAATAACTTTTAGTAGCGTAGTTTGAATCGTTTCATCTTGTCTCGCATCTCCATTACAATGAATACCAATCGGATTAATTTATTCATTACTTAGCGAAAATTAAAAGGCTTATAGGCAAGGCATTGATTGAAGAGAATGGTTATTCCCTTGTCAAAATCAATAACGATGCATATAAGCCTTTTAAACTCGCCCTTCGGGAGCTTAGTAGCAATCTGATAACTTCACAAAATCAGTGAAATATAGAATAACTATGTTTAACTCATTGTGTTTGTTCTAAGCTCCCTACTATAGCTCTAAGTTAATTTATTAATTAATCCGTTTGGTATATACGTTGCTCTTGTACTTCTGCGCCTTCCACTATCACAAAACTTATAACAACTTCAGTTGCACAATTATCCGATGTGCCAAAATAAGCTAATGAAATTTTCGGGTACCCTTGAAAGCCTTTTTTCACTCTCTTGGCTATACGCTTTGTCGCTTTATCTAAATTCATAGTGAGCCTCTGGAAATAATATTATTTATCAAGTAAGTGAACACTTCGTATAAAATGGCCGTAATACAATTTCTCACCGACAAGAGATTCTAGTTCTTTAGTGCTTGGATAATGTGGCCATTTTTCAGTCGTGGATTGTGCCGCTTCTTTACTAATCCAAGTAAGATGCCAACATATCTCTTCTGCGTCGTCAGTTTTTTGTAATATTTCATGAGAAGTAATCAAGGTTTCACTCAGGTTAATTTCATCAAAAATGCATAAACTCAACTCTATTACCCTTGGAATATTCGCTAATGGTACTTTAAATACTGCGAACTCTGAACAGCTCTTCATAACTTACCCCTCACCCGAAGGTCAAAAATGATAAAATAGAGGAGGTTAGAGTATACGACTGCTAAGCAAAAACCAATTTAGTATTACTAACAATTTAGCGGATGTTGATCTTTCGCGGTTTAATTTTGTTCGAGATAAACGCGTTTTAATCGCGGTGAGTAGTTTTGAGCCTAAACTAGACTATTGAAAATAATCCATTCCTTTGTGACTCATTTTACTTAAATAATCTTGTAAGCTTTTGTTTGCTGTTAGCTCATAGTGTATAGACATCGTTTGACATGTCAAAATGCGATCTAAACGAAATTCTCGATAGTCACTGCGGTGCTGACAATAAGCAATAATGGTCCACTTTGCTCCCCAGTAAACTAGGCCTAAAGGCTCAATATTTCTTTGTGAAAATTTTTCATTAGCATCAGAATACTCAATGGCAAGCGGATTTTTCTGTTCAATGGCGGCACGAATTTGATGACTCAAGGCGGTATTGCTTTTATTTCGAAAGAAATCTGGGATAACAATGGGTGAGTTTTCATGTCGCGCTTTCAATCTATCGGGCAGTATTGCAGTAATTTTCTCTATCGCAGAGTTTGCGCCACTGGCAAGTGAGTCGTCAGCCCAAGACTGAACCATTTTAGAACCCACTAGCAGTGCTAATAATTCTTCACTGGTGAACATTAACGGCGGTAATTCGAACTTGGTATCGAGTATGTATCCAACACCTACTTCGCCTTCAATAGGAACCCCTGACAGCATTAACGCTTGAATGTCACGGTAAATGGTGCGCTCAGACACCTCTAGCATTTCAGCTAATTTGTTCGCGGTGATCGCAAGGCGTCGCCCCCTCAATAGGGTAATTAATTGAAACAGCCGCTCTGCCTTGCGCATTATAAATACCTAACTTGTCTGCTCTTAAAAGGTTTAACTTTCACACCCTTGAGATGCTACCACTTTTATATGCTCAAGTTGAACGCTTTCTTTATCAATACATTGGGCAAATTTTTCACACAAAGGCGATTTAAAGAAAGCTTGCTGTGCTTTTGTAGCATGCTCCATATCTTGCCAATAAACGATATCAGTATAACTGCCATCATTTTTTTCACATAAAGAGCGATATAACATGCCTTCTTGCTCAGCTAAGAATTGTTCCATTGGTTCATTAAACGACAAAAGATCTTGTGAGGTAAAGCCTTGAGCTAATTTGAAATTTACTGTTTCGACGATATTTGACATTTGTTCTATCCTTTTAGTTATTAGGTTGCTCGGTTGAGTAAAACTAGGATAAAACACCCCTACTGACAACGTGGTGTCAGTAGAGAAAAATAGTTTATATTTAATCTCAACTTGGGATAAGAATTTAACTAATAAATTGAAAACTTTGAAGTTAACTTTGCTTATTCTTCTAGCTTGATACTTTTTCTTAATACAGTAGTAAGAAATAGTAGCTGCTAGAAAGCAAGTTGTTATCCCAAGCTGAGGTTACTTAGTCGTTTGTGTGTAAAACTCAGAAATATATTGTCCGCCTTTAATTTTAGCAATCAAACGCAGTTTATAACTCTGACCTTTATTGCTTACTAAACTACGTAATTGGGTTTTACTGCGCCAATAGTAAGGGCTTTTTTCCATACCCAGAGGATAAGGTGTCATTTCTTCCTGCTTATCCACTAAAAATAATGTCGCACTATCAAGTGGGAATGTTGAATTGACTTCTGTTAAGCCTGCGTCATCTGAAATGTTAACTTTAAATTCCCCCGATTTAAGTACGCAATTTTGATTGATAATATCGCAATGTCCTTCAGGAATTAACTGAATGATTTTTTCTTGAGATGCCTGATCTTCTTCATAAAAATCAGCGCCAATATAACCCAGTATGGCTAAAAAAGGAGCTACCATTAATGCAAGCTTTGTGTGTCTATTCATAGTCTCTCTTCATTAATTTCTTATTGCTAAGGTCTGACTTTATCTTATACCAAACGGATTAATTAATTAACCAACTTCAAGCTGTATTAGCGAGCTTAGAACAAACAAAATGAATTAAACATAGTTACTCTATATTTTATCTATTTTAGGCGGTTATCAGTCTGCTAATGTGCTCTCAAAGGTTTCCATTAAAAAAGGCTAGGCGACTATTGATATACATGGTCGTCTAGCCTTATCTTCTGGCTTACTTAGTTAGCTGTAAGCCATTCTTTTTTCTAGTGATCGTGCGCTGCACCTGCACCTGTCGGTATACGCATATGGTCTACCATATCTTGAATTTCAGATGGTGCTGGACCCGTTACTTTAAGCATTGCAAAAGCTACGGCAAAGTTCACTAACGCACCTACTGAGCCAAAGGCATTTGGCGAAATTCCGAAGAACCAGTTAGGGCCCATATCACCTAGGAATGAAGTACCAGGAATAAACATTATCCCTTTATGTTGGAATACATAAAGCATTGTTACACCAATACCCGCTATCATACCCGCTACCGCAGCTTTACCTGACATGTTTCTAGAGAATATACCCATCATTAATGCCGGGAAGATACTTGATGCAGCCAAACCAAAGGCAAGTGCAACAGTACCTGCGGCAAATCCAGGCGGATTCATTCCCAGATAGCCCGCGAATAGAATAGCCACCGTCATGGTAACTCGGCCGGCTAATAACTCACTCTTCTCAGACATATCAGGTACAAAGACCCCTTTCATTAAATCATGAGATACTGAGGACGATATCGCTAATAATAAACCAGCAGCCGTAGATAACGCGGCAGCTAAGCCACCCGCAGCAACCAAGGCAATAACCCAGTTAGGTAAGTTTGCAATCGCTGGGTTAGCTAATACCATAATATCACGGTCAACTTTAACCATTTCATTGGTTTCAGCATCAGCAGTATATTGTACTTTTCCGTCACCGTTTTTGTCTTCAAACTTCAATAAACCGGTTTGTTCCCAGTCTTTAAACCACTGAGGACGCTCTGCATATTCAAGGTTTTGACCTGCAGCTGGTTCAATCGTATTCATAAGATTGAAACGAGCCATTGCACCAACAGCTGGAGCAACCGTATAAAGTAAGGCAATAAATACTAACGCATAACCTGCAGACTGACGTGCTGCTTGTACTGAAGGAACAGTAAAGAAGCGCATAATTACATGAGGAAGACCCGCTGTACCAATCATCAGAGACATAGTATAAGCGAACATATTCAAGGTTCCGCCCATATTAGAAGTAGTGTATTCCTTAAAGCCTAAGTCAGTAACAACCATATCTAGCTTATCAAGTAAGTAAACACCGCTACCATCAGCTAAAGTACTACCTAAGCCTAGTTGTGGAATAGGGTTACCGGTAAGCTGTAGTGAGATAAATACGGCTGGAATAGTGTAAGCAAAAATCATAACCACGTACTGAGCAATTTGCGTATAGGTAATACCTTTCATGCCGCCAAGCACAGCATATACCCAAACAACTACCATACCAATGACTAGACCTAAATCATAATCAACTTCTAAGAAACGTGAGAAAGCAACACCAACACCTTTCATTTGACCAATAACATAAGTTACCGAGGCAATAATCAAACAAATCACCGCAACGATACGGGCTGTTTTAGAATAATATCTGTCTGAAATGAACTCAGGTACAGTAAATTTTCCATGCTTACGCATGTATGGGGCAAGTAACATGGCTAATAAAACATAACCACCTGTCCAACCCATCAAGAATACTGAGCCACCGTAACCTAAGAAAGCAATTAAACCAGCCATTGAAATGAATGACGCAGCACTCATCCAATCAGCACCAATCGCCATACCGTTTTGTAATGGCGTAATACCACCACCGGCAACATAGAAATCACTGGTTGAACCCGCACGTGCCCACCAAGCAATGCCGAAATAAACGGCAAATGTGCCAAATACGGCAATATATGTATATAGTTTTAACTCATCCATGCTTAACCCTCCGAATGGTATTTTTTATCAAGCTTATTCATTTTGGCGCCATACCAAAAAATTAAGGCAAGAAATGAGTAAATAGAGCCTTGCTGTGCAAACCAAAAACCAAGTTTGTACCCACCTAGACGAATTGCATTTAGTGGCTCGACAAGTAACAAGCCTAAACCAAATGAAACTGCGAACCAGATTGCAAGACATATAAAGATGAGGCGAAGATTCTCCGACCAATAGGTTTCTTTATTTTCCACAATAGTCTCCTAGCGATGTTGTAGCCGTTATTTCACAATAATATGTGTATTTTTATAGGCTTTAATTGTAATAATTTCAGTCAAAGTGTGGATATAGATTTATCCCAAAAGCTGTAAACCACAGTGGCAAAAATCCATATTCAACTTCAACAGTCATTTAATCTAGCAAGGTTTGTTTTAGGCGGGTATTAAACTTTAGTCTAGATCGCTTGCTCAGTGGTTGACTGTACTAGCTGACAATTCTACATTAGCTAAACAACTCGACTAATCTGAACTTTAGGAGATCACTATGGACACAGAGCTATCTGAAATATCCGTCTTTATACAAAGTATTCCTCCTTTTGACAGCCTGCCACAGACTGCCCTAGCCCGTGTTATCCGCGAGTTGACGATTAGTTATGTACGTAAAGGAGAAACACTTCCTCCTAGAGGTATTAACGAGCCACGGTTATATATTGTCAGAAAAGGTGCGCTTAGCTGCCTCTCAAGTGATGAAGAATTGATTTCTCGTCTTGGAGAAGCAGATCTATGTACAGAATTATGTAAGCATATTCTGCAAACTTCACCATCAAATTCCTCTGCAGAACAGCGAATAGTCAAAACAGACGAAGACAGTTTAATATACAGCCTGGACAGTGAAATTTTACGTGAACTGGGTGATAAGTACCCCAGCATTAGTGATTATTTCAATCATAACTCTGCCGGTCGCTTGAAACAGAAAATGTCTAAAGTGAATGAAGATGCGATCATTTCTTCTACTTTAATGAATACCTCAGTCAGTAATTTTTACCATTCACCCGTTGCAGGGATTGATGCCAGTAAAAGTATTCAACAAGCAGCAATACAAATGACTGAGCAAGGCTATTCTTGTTTAGTGGTGTTAGATAACAATAAATCAGTGGGAATTGTTACCGATAAAGACATTCGCCGTCGCTGTGTTGCCCAAGGCTTACCAATAACCGCCAGCATTTGTGAAATAATGACGCGTGACATGAGCACCATAGACATAAAAAGCAATGCCTATGATGCGTTAATGGCGATGACCGCTAAGCATATTCATCATTTACCAGTTACCCAACAAGGTGAAGTGGTCGGCATGGTGACCGTCACTGATTTAATGAATAATGAAGGTCATAATGCCGTTAATTTTTCCAGCATTATTCATAAAGCTAAAAGTCTTGCTGATTTAAAAGAAATAAGCGACTTATTACCTAAATTACAAGTTCGTTTAGCTAAATTAGGGGCAAGCTCTGATCATGTAGGTAAAAGTATCAGCGCCATTACGATGGCGTTTACTAAACGTTTGATTGAAATGGCTGAGGAGAGGTATGGCCAAGCTCCGGTCCCTTATGCATGGCTAGCTGCCGGCTCTCAAGCAAGACAAGAACAGCTTGCTCATTCAGATCAAGACAATGCTATTATTATTTGCGACTCAATGAAGCCCTATGATGATGCTTGGTTTGAAAACCTAGCTCACTTTGTTTGTGATGGTTTAGCCGATTGTGGTTTTATCTATTGTCCCGGCGACATTATGGCTACCAACCCCAAATGGCGGCAGCCGGTTCGCATCTGGCAAAATTACTTTAATGGTTGGGTGGATACTCCTGATCCAAAAGCACTATTAAATTCCAGTGTGTTTTTTGATTTAGAAACCATATGTGGGGAGAAGAGCTTACTGGAAACTGTACGAAAAAACCTTCTAGCCAAAACTAAAAATAACAGTTTATTCATTGCTCACTTATCCAAAAATGCCTTAGGACTTCGTCCACCACTAGGTTTTTTCCGTGATTTTGTTCTCAAACAAAACGGTAAACATAAGAAAACGCTAGATTTAAAACATAACGGCATTGCGCCCATTGTCGATCTCGCGCGAATTTATGCACTTTCTCAGGGGATCAGCTCTGTTAATACTATCGAACGAATCCAACAAGCAGCTGGCAGCAAAGCCATTACCAAAGCTTCAGCCGATAATTTAATAGATGCTTACGAGTTTTTAGGGATTTTGAGGGTTAAACATCAAGCCGCAAAACTAATGCAAGGCCTAGAAGCCGATAACTATTTATCCCCTAAGGAATTATCTAAATTAGAACGTGAGCATTTAAAAGACGCCTTTAAAGTGATTAAAACCTTGCAAGATGCTAGACAAGCGAGTTTTTAATCATGATTAACTTATTGGTTGACCATTTTACTGGTTATGAAACAAAGCGAAAAAAGCGGTTAAAAAAAGCGCCTGATGGTGCATTAAAAGACTTCCTTTCTGTGCCTTTTCCGCCACTTGATACGCCAATTCATAATGTACCGATATTAGCATTAGATTTTGAAACTACTGGGCTTGATGCTAAAGCCGACAAATTACTAAGTGTCGGTTTTGTCGCTATGGAGCATGAACAAGTTAAACTCAGCTCTTGCTATCATCAAATCATTAAAACGCCAGCTCAACTTGAAGAAAGTAATGTCATCATCCACCACATAACTGACGAGCAAAAAGACCGCGGTGCAAACTTAAGAATAGTTATTGAAGCACTGTTACAAGCATTAGCAGGAAAAATTATGTTGGTCCACTTTGCTCGTATTGAACGACAGTTTTTAACTCAAGCCTGTCTTGAACTTTATGGTATGGCACCAGAATTTCCCATTATAGATACTCTGGTCATCGCCAAACGTCAATTAGATAAACGTGATGTCGCCTATGATCCTTCTGAGCTTAGGCTACCCAATTTAAGACAAAAATATGATTTGCCTGTTCATCATGGCCACAATGCCTTAAATGACGCGATTGCTACCGCAGAGTTATTGCTCGCTCAAATACATAACAAACCCAAAGGGGATAAGATACAGTTAAAAGATTTGATTCTATAAGCCGCTCATTACCCAAAACCTATCTTGCTAAACAAAACAGTAAGTTCTCATCCCTGTACGCTTAGGTTACAATTAAAATAAGCCATCACTCATCTCAAGGCAAACAAATGCAACAATTATTAAATGCTGACAATACTGGTATCCCACTCTTTATTTTTGAAAAAAGCCAGCCCCTTTGGGACTGGTTAGCCACTCTAGATAAATTTAGTCAAAACTGGCTTGAACAAGCAAATTTTGAACGTACTGGATTGACCCTAATCCCAGACCCGCAAGGAAAACTTGGGCAAGTACTTTTTATTGTTGATGATATTAGTCACTATTTCTCTTGTGGGGACTTAATTAACAAATTGCCCGCTGGCCAATATTTACTTAAAGCAGATCCAGCACATCACCAAGCCATTTGTTTTTCGTGGCTAGTTGGCGCTTATAACTTCTCTCCCTATAAAACCAATCAAACGGAGAAGGCATTACCTTGTTTAGCCATCGACAATGAAGATTTAGTTGCTAGCAGTATCAAATATGCACAAGCGACGTCTTTAGTTCGAGATTTAGTGAATACACCAGCAGGCGATATGATGCCGGTAAACTTAGGTGATACAGCGCAATATTTAGTCGATACCTTTGGTGGCCAAGTCAAACAAATTATTGGTGATGATTTACTGCTAACAAATTATCCCACCATCCACGCGGTTGGACGAGCCAGTATCAATCAACCTCGCTTAATTGATTTAACTTGGGGAGATAGTAAACACCCAAGAGTCACTTTGATCGGTAAAGGAGTCTGTTTTGACAGTGGTGGTTTAGATTTAAAACCTGCCGCTGGCATGCGCAATATGAAAAAGGACATGGGTGGTTCGGCACATGTTTTAGGTTTAGCGCAGCTAATAATGGCGCATCAATTACCTATCAATTTACGTGTGTTAATTCCAGCAGTAGAAAATGCCGTATCAAGTAATGCATTGCGACCCGGCGACGTTATTACCACACGAAAAGGACTTACAGTAGAAATAGATAATACCGATGCCGAAGGTCGCTTGGTTCTAGGTGATGCTTTATGTGAAGCCAGCCAAGATAAACCAGAATTAATTCTAGATTTTGCCACGTTAACTGGCGCTATGCGCGTTGCTTTAGGTACTGAGCTACCAGGATTTTTTTCCACCAGTGATAAAGTTGCAGCGGGTATTACAGAAGCAGGTAATAAGATCAGCGATCCGGTTTGGCGTATGCCTTTGTATAGTCCGTATAATGACTTATTCAAAAGTACCATAGCCGATATGACCAATTGCTCTGCAGGTCCTTTTGGCGGAGCCATTACCGCAGCGCTATACTTACAGAAATTTGTTGATGCCGATATTGATTGGGTACATTTTGATGTTATGGCTTTTAATGTTCGCGCACTTTCTGGCCGTCCTTTAGGGGGTGAAGCTTTCGGAATTCGCGCGGTATTCGACTATTTGCAGAAACGTTATCATTAATACTGCTTCATATCATTTATAGCAGGCTTTTTTAATTTCTCTTAATTATCATGTATTGCTAAAGACAAAGTTTTGGAGATAAATGTGTACTAATAGACGCTAAAGCTGATGTCCAGCTTCGCTGACAAGAAGCCGCTATTAGTAAAGCCATTAACAGCCAACATTTTTGATGATTTTGCAATGATCACCAAAAAATGTTGGCTAATTTTTTATGACAACAATGCATACTCCTAATCTCTTTTCACCCATACATACTACTCTAATAACATTTAGTAATAATAAACTCGACGTTTAATACGCTTAGAAAATATGAAACCGATGTTTTTATATCTATAGGTCATTGGTCGCTTTTAAATCTCCCATGCACTCAAAAAGATTATTGATCTTTTGCTTCAAGACATTAAACCGAAATAATCATTCGTTATTATAGGAATTAGCTTTACTCGAAAGGTTTATTTTTCTATGACCCATACAGAAATTTGTAACTATATGTACTTATAACTAAAGTCTAATTGTTAATACGGATTTTTATCATAAGCTATTAGGGATTATCTACTGCAAATATTATGGTTATTAAAGCAACCAAAAGTTGTTAGGAGCGCTCGCATGAAAAATGAACCTACGCCTGTCTATATAGTTACTTTCATTAGTGCTTTACTGGTCACATTCATTCATTATATTTGTATCACTTTTATTAGTTCTTCAATTTTATCAACATTTTTTCTGCTAATCGCAACCTTTATCATTATATTTTTTAGTTGTTTACGTTATCAGAAACAATCATCAGACAATATTAAGCCGACTTCAGCTACCGCTGAAAACTTTACTTTGGTTGGCGAAAAAATAAGTAACCAAACAAGTGAATTGGCAATAAACTCTGCTGAATTAAGTTATTTTCTTGACCAACTTAGCAATGCTATAGAAAAATCAGGGGAAGATGTAGACCGTCTTGCATCAGCAGCTGAACAAATGTCAGTCAACAGTAAACAGATTAATGACAATGCCGTCCTCGCTTCTGCACAAACCAATCAAGTCATGAGTGCCAGTAGTGATAGTACAATTCAATTAACAGACAACATTCAGGTAGTAAATCAACTTAATGACTCGGTAGAAGACGCTTCAGAAAAAATAACTTCATTGGCAAAGAAAGCAGCTGAGATACAAAGTATTACTGATGTAATAGATGGTATTTCGTCACAAACTAACCTACTGGCATTAAATGCCGCCATAGAAGCGGCTCGCGCAGGTGAACAAGGCAGAGGGTTTGCCGTTGTTGCTGATGAAGTACGCGCTTTAGCAGCAAAAACTGCTGAGGCAACGAATAAGATAGGGAAAATGTTAAATAAAATAAGTAATGAAACAACAGACACCACCGCAGTTATGGCCCAAATAGTACAACAAACGAGTAGTGTCGTCGAAACCATGTCTGATTTATCACAATCATTTACTGATATTAATCAACTAATGTCTGGTTCAGCCGCCGCCAGCGATCAAATTAGCTATGCTCTGCAAGAACAAGATTTGGCGGCTTCAGAGATATCAAGTTCAGTAGTAAATCTGCATGATTTTTTAATTGCTAAAAGCAAAGAAACACAATCGGTTTCAAAGCAAGCAGAAAGTTTATCCAATAGTACCGAGTCAATTTTTATTCATCTCTCTGATTTTGAAACTAATACCCTTGTCGATACCATGTGTAAACAAGCACAAATTACCGCTAACACTATCAGTAAATTATTTGAAGACAGTATAGCTAAAAATGCAATTTCTCTGCAGCAGCTATTTGACTTTACTTACCACCCTTTAGGTAATACTAATCCAGATAAATTTACCACACAATTCGACAGCTATACTGACCAATACCTACCAGCCATTCAAGAGCCATTATTACATCAATATAAAGAGATGATATACGCTGGTGCTGTAGATATTAATGGCTATTTTCCAACCCATAACAAATGTTTCTCGAAACCACTCACAGGAAACCCCGAAATAGACGTAGCCAATAATCGTACCAAGCGTATGTTTAACGACCCAACAGGTATTCGCTGCGGGCAACATACCGAAAAATTTCTACTACAAACCTATAAGCGTGATACTGGTGAAATTATGCATGATGTCTCCGCACCAATTTTTGTAAATGGTAAACATTGGGGTGGTTTTAGAATTGGTTTTAAAGCCAAAAATTAGCTAAATTTCAATCCCTAGACTAAAGTCTAACGCTAAAGGTGCTCATCTTAGACTTAGGTCTAATTCCTTTATGGTGTTAATAACTCTACTTTATTAACTGAATAAAAATTACTCATCACTTTTAGTAAAACGCGAAAGTGAAACAATAAAAATCAAAGAGACAAAGAGACAAAGAACTCTGACTTTTTAATAAAAAACAAACAACAAATGAAACAACTGCCTAAGGCAGATATAGCGGGGATACATATGTTTAAATTTCAAAAAAGTAAATTACTACTAGCAACAGGTTTACTCACCATGGCCAGTGTTGCTAATGCTGGTTATACCATTGATCTTTCTGACGATGATAAAATCACCTTTGGTGGCTACATTAAAGCTGACGCACGTTATGTTGATGGTAATATCGCTGCCACTGATTACTGGTATGGCGGTGGCACGGTACTTGACGCCGATCAGTCAAACTTTGGCATCTCCGTCAATGAAACTCGCTTTAATACCAAATATGTTCACGGTGATGTTACTGGCTTTATCGAAATGGATTTTTATGGCGATGCCATTTCAGGTGGCGGTAACGAAGTCATTTCTAACTCATCAAGCCCACGCTTACGTCATGCTTTTGTTAAATACAAAGATGTTCTTGTCGGTCAAACCTGGACCACCTTTCAAAATACTAGCTCTTTAGCTGAAGCAGCTGATTTTGGTGGCCCGCTAGTTGCCTCAGCTTTTATTCGTCAAGGGCAGATACGTTATACCGTCGGTGGTTTACAACTATCTATTGAGAATCCTGAATCCTATGGTGGTTACCGAGGTTCAACAACGACTCGTGATGATTCCGTTCCTGATTTTATCGCCAAATATACCTTTAAAGGGGATTGGGGTAATGTCTCTATTTCAGGCTTAGGACGTCAATTAAAATCAGCAACAAACCAAAGTGAATCTGCATTTGGCTACGGTATTGCAGGTCGAATTAAAACGTTTGGCAAAGATGATTTCCGCTTTCAACTACACGGTGGTAATGTCGGTCGTTACGTTGGTGTAACTGCCTCTACAGATATAGTCGGTGAAGAAGTAGAAGATACAACGTCAATCATGGTGGCTTATCGTCACTTCTGGACTGAAGATATGCGTAGTTCAGTCTTTTATGGCAACACTCAGACAGACTTAACCGACAGAGATAGAACTCACTGGGGCGTTAATTTATTCAAAAACTTCACTAAACAGCTCTCTTTTGGTATTGAGGTAGGTAATTTTGAAATGGCAGAATCAGATGCTGATTCGAATTACATGCAATTTTCTACTAAATACGTTTTGTAGGCGAGAACTTGTTCGCGCTTATACAATAATTTGCGTTAGTTAACCTCACTTGGGGTTATTTTATAGGGAAGCTTACGCTTCCCTTTTTTTATTCAGGCAAATTTCTATTCATCTTCTATAATCTAGATAACGTATCTATCCGTAGAAAGCATGATGGAAAACTCAAATATTCACTTATGGTTCATAGCAATTATTGCTCTGATGTTATTAATTTTTCCGGTTTTACTAGCGGATGAACTGTCTTTATTCGAAAATTGGTTATTTACTTTCTCATGTTGGTTGATCATTATCATCTTCGGCTTGCTAAAACTTTCACCTATCAAAAGCCGTACCGATAAAACCAAAGAATAGTGGCTATGATTTCCACTAATCAATTATTCACTCTACTGCTTGTTTATATCATAATCCTGTTCGCTATTGCCCAATGGGCGCAGTCAGATAATACCAAGGCGAAAAAGGTACGAAATTCTGCCCACACTTATGCTTTAAGTCTGGCCGTATTTTGTACTTCTTGGACGTTTTTTGGCAACATTGGTATTTCTGCTTCTCAAGGGTTATTTCCCATCGCTTTATACTTAGGAGCAACCATAACCTTGGTTTTTTTGAGCCCATTGCTTAAGAAAATGGTGCTATTAAAAAACGAATTTCACTCCACTAGTATTGCTGACTTTATTTCTGCCCGTTACAACAGATCACAAAGCTTAGCTGCTTTGATCAGTATTCTATGCCTATTAGGCATTGTGCCTTATTTAACTATCCAATTAAAATCTATTATTACCAGTTTTCAAGTCATGGTCGCTCCGTCTGTAAACACGAGCTTTTGGGTAGCAAACTTTGATGTACTGATAGTGTTAATGTTAGCTTTTTTTACTATTATTTTTGGTGTTCGTCATCTAGATCCAACAGAAAAACACCCAGGTATGATGGTGGCGTTAGCTTTTGAAAGTCTTTTTAAATTATTTGCTTTTCTAATCACTGCCGTTTGGATCTGCTACCTATTAAATCCAGGTGTTTTACACTTATTCAATCTACCTTCTAGCCTTGCTCTGCAACAGAGTATGCAGCCACTAAGCGCACAAAACTGGCTAAGTTTTATGTTATTAGGTGTGTTAGGGATTATGACCTTGCCCCGTCAATTTCACGTTGGCATTATAGAATGTGGCGACATGAAGTTTATTAATAAAGCTAGGTGGCTATTTCCGCTTTATTTATTGTTAATTAATATCTTCACCTTACCAATAGCACTTGCGGGTATGTTACAAAGCTCCTCTTTAGGCTCAGCCGATTTATGGTTACTTAGTCTCCCTTTATCCAACAACCAAGCATTAATTTCGTTATTGGTTTTTCTTGGTGGCTTTGCCGCCGCTACTGGCATGATAATGATCAGTGCAATGACACTTTCAACCATGCTTACCAATCACATTATGATCCCCATCATGATGAATATCACAGTACTTCATCGACTAAAACGTTACATACTTTCAATTCGTTGGCTTATGGTTTTTCTAGTGCTGTTCTTAAGTTTGTTTTACTACCGCGCCATAGGGGATTCTGAATTAATCATAAAAATTGGCACTATCAGCTTTATCGCTTGCGCTCAATTTTCTCCTGCGTTAATTGGCGGTTTAATTTGGCGCGACGGTAATGTAAAAGGAGCAATCGCGGGTTTAATAGCCGGTTCTACTATCTGGTTTTACAGCTCTCTTTTACCCTCGGTTATTCGTAGCGGTTGGCTAGACTGGTCAATATTAGATCAAACATCGGGATTTTTTTATTGGTTTAATCCGGAAAGATTTTTTGCCATTGCTCAAGCTTCATCACTCACTAATAGCTTAGCTTGGAGTCTACTAATTAACACCTTACTTTATGTTGGCGTTTCTTTGTATACCACCATGTCAGACGATGAACATAAGATCGCTCATCAATTTGTTGATACCCAAAACATTACTTATGACACCTCTGTGGCACAAACTGAACCTGACATCATAGATTTACCAACTAAAACATCACTGATAGACGGTTTATTTCAGCAATACATGCCTTCTGAAATAGCAGAGAACAAACTAAAGGTGTGCTTATCCAACACTGGGATCAGTACAAAAGACAAAATTAACATTGCCGAGTTATCTATCTTAAAAAATACCGCACTTAACGCCCTTGCCGGTGTTATCGGCATGGCATCAGCAGCTCGTGCTTTTGAGAGCATAAAGGTTTTCACTCTAGAAGAGCAAGCGCAATTGGCCTCTTATTTCTCCAGATTTTTAGCACAATTACAATTATCTCCAAAAGAATTATTTGAACAAGTCAATTTCCATCAACAAAAACGAGAATTATTGGAGAACCATGCTAAACAACAGTTAGCCAATATAGAGCAATTAGAAACTGAAATATCGCAACGCCTTAAAGCAGAGCAGGAAACTCAACGCCTTAATGAAGAGCTTGAACTTAGAGTAATTGAACGAACCACTGAATTAAGCAAAAGTAATGAAGAGCTAAACCAGACTCTATCCGAGCTCAAACAAACACAAACACAATTACTAGAGAATGAAAAAATGGCTTCCTTAGGTAGTCTAGTTGCTGGCGTTGCTCACGAAGTAAATACTCCCATAGGTATAGTGCTAACTTCAATTAGCTTTATGAAAGAAAAATGCCATAAAATTATCGATGCCTTAGCGCAGCAAAAATTAACGTCCAATCAATTAACTTTATTTACCCAAGAGTTAGAACAAGGATTTGATTTATCCCTATCCAACATTAACCGAGCAGTGGAGTTGATTGAAAGCTTTAAATTAATTGCTGTTGATAGTGTTATTGATGATACCCGAAAAATAAATCTTCATGATTATTTAACCGATATTTTGCGCTCTTTAAAACCTAAATTTAAACGCTCACCCATTGAGTTAGTGCTAAATTGTCCAGATAATATCAATATATATTCCTATCCAGGTGCTTTAGCGCAAATTACCAACAATTTAGTGCTAAATAGCTTATTGCATGCATTTGAGCCTAAAGAAAATGGGACCATTACGATAACGGCACAACAACAAGAAGATACGGTATTACTTATGTATAGCGACGATGGCTGTCCTCTAGATGAAGAAACCAAGCACAAGTTATTTGAACCTTTTTATACCACGAAAAGAGGTGAAGGTGGCTCTGGCCTTGGAGCACATATTGTTTATAACCTAGTAACCCAAAGGCTAAAAGGGAGCATTGAATTAATTACCAAACAAAATCAAGGGAAAAGCTTTAAAATACTACTGCCACGCGATGCACGAGCAATTGATGAACCAAAAATCAATATTTTTCATGATGTCGCCAAGAAATCTAATTCATACCAATCGGATTAATTTATTGATCATTTAGCGAGAATTAAAAGGCTTAAATGCAAGGCATTGATTGAAGAGAATGGTTATTCCCTTGTCAAAATCAATAACGCCGCATATAAGCCTTTTAAACTCGCCCTTCGGGAGCTTAGTAGCAACCTGATAACTTCACAAAATGAATGAAATATAGAGTAACTATGTTTAACTCATTGTGTTTGTTCTAAGCTCACTACTATAGCTCTAAATTGACCAATTAATTAATCCGTTTGGTATTATTTGTACTAAACTTTAATTAATTTCTATTAATTTTTGAGAACACTCATGGACTTATTACGCAAATACACCATTCAGCAGCGCTTTATATTATTATTGGTGTTAATTATTACGACCTTAATCATATTAAGTTCAATAAGCCTATCTAAAGCTCATCAATCATTATTAAAACAAAAATATGCCAGCAGTCAACAGGTCGTTGAAGTTGCCTACGGTGTTATAGAACATGCTCACCAACAACAGCTTTCTGGAGCACTAACTGAAGAACAAGCTAAAGAAAGTGCCCTAAATACCATAAAAAGTCTTCGATATAACAATGACCATTATTATTGGATAAATGACTTTTCACCAACTATGATCATGCACCCGATTAAACCAGCATTAAATGGTAAAAATGTCGCTGGTGTAAAAGATCCTGATGGCACGGCATTATTTATCGATATGGTAAATATAGTGCAATCGAAAGGGCAAGGATTTGTCCCTTATAAATGGCCCAAGCCCGGTGTTGATGACCCCGTTGATAAAATCTCTTTTGTTAAAGGTTTTACGCCATGGCAGTGGATAATTGGCTCTGGTACATACATTGATGATATTGAAGCCATCTTTGCAACACAAAGAAATACTCAAATTGGCTTTGCTACAGTTTTAATCATATTTATTCTTTTACTCGGCTATTTTATTGGAAAAAGTATCATAGCTCCCACCCATGAAGCGTCAAACTTGATGAAAGATATCGCTCAAGGGGAAGGTGATTTAACCCGAGTACTGGATCAAAATGCTCAAGACGAAGTTTCTCGTTTAGCCCATTATTTCAATGAATTTACCAAAAAAATGCGTGACTCGTTAAGTGATGTTGCTGGCAACTCAGATGTGGTACTAAATCACGCACAAACGGTAGCAACAGCCAGTGAAACCGCACAATCATTAACACAAAACCAAAATGATATAACTACCCAAGTTGCGACAGCTATGGAGCAAATGACCTCACAAATTCGCGATGTTAGCAATAATGCCGGCGCCGCTGAACAAGCTGCTAATGATGCCAGAAATAATACCACGCAAGGTAAAGAGATCGTATCCAGTACCATAGAGCAAATGCAGTCACTCTCAACGAATATCGATGGCGTTTCACAAGTAGTTGCTAGCCTTGCTGCTGAAAGTGATAATATTGGCTCTGTACTTGACGTTATTCGTGGTATTGCGGAACAAACCAATTTACTAGCGCTTAATGCCGCTATTGAAGCTGCTCGTGCAGGAGAGCAAGGGCGCGGATTTGCCGTTGTTGCTGATGAAGTACGTACCTTAGCTAACAGAACTGAACAAAGTACCAACGAAATACAGCAAATGATTCAAAAATTACAATCTGGTGCTCAAGAGGCGGTATCTGCAGTAAAAATTAGCCAAGATATTTCTGGCAAAACTGTTGAACAAACAAGTAAAGCCGATGACTCCTTATCTGAAATTGATAAATTAATGGAATTAATTTCCGAAATGAATACTCAGATAGCTAGAGCCACTGAGCAGCAAACACAAGCTGCTGATGAAGTTAATTTACGTATCAATGATTTGGCAGGTATGACAGATGAATCACTCGCGACATCGGATCAATTAAATAATGCCAGTATTCAGCTTAAATCAAGTAGCAATAGTATGTCAGAAGTCGTTAGCCGTTTTAAATTTTAAATAGCAAAAAAAAGCCAGTAGCAAATAGCTACTGGCTAAACCATCAAAAGATAAATAAAACTGACTCAAGGGGAAAGTTTGAGTCATCGTAAAGTCATAAGTTTAACAATAATGCGTCCTGTAACACTATCTACAACTATCCTACCCTACTACTGATTGAAGTATTTGAGAGAGTATTCACTTACTTCAACCAACAAACAAACAAATGATAATCATTCTCATTCGTATTGTAAAGCTTTAATTTATCTTTTTTGAGTAAAAGAGTTAATACAATTAAATAATTGAGTTTTGAAAAGTGATTAATTGATAAAGCATATAAAGCCAGTAACTAAAAGTAAGTACAACTTAGTCATCAAAATTTATATCGAATTGAAAAATAAAGAGAAGAAAAAGATAAGCTATTAAGTAGAAGGGACTTAGTGATTATGCGTCCTGAAACATAATCACTAAGTTTCCAGCCTTGCTATTGGTTAAAACGCTTGAGAGAGCGGTCAATTGTCCTAACCAACAACTTAATGATAATGATTCTTATTTGTGTTGTTAACGATTTTTTATGACTAAATATATCGCCAAAAAATATCCCTGAAAAAGTAATAAAAAAGCCAGTAGCTAAAATAACTACTGGCTGAACCATCAAAAATTTTTTATCAAATTGACTCACGAGGAAATATTATGAATCAATTTTGAGGAAGGGACTTAGTGATTATGCGTCCTGAAACATAACCACTAAGTTTCCAGCCTTGCTATTGGTTAAAACGCTTGAGAGAGCGGTCAATTGCCCTAACCAACAACTTAATGATAATGATTCTTATTTGTATCGTCAACTGTTTTTTTAAAAAAAGTTGTTTATTTTTTCAACTTAGCAAAAGCATCGGCAAAAGCATTGCCCATTGCAGCATTTTCAACTTTTTTTCCTCTCGGGTTATGTTGTGTCCGCTGATTCTTATTAGAGTTGTTTTTCACTTTATGTTGAGTGTGTGACTCACCCTTACCTTCATTTTTTACTGGTGCTTTGCGATTACTGCTTTTGCCATGGCTATCTTCATCTAATCGCATTGTTAAGCTAATACGCTTACGAGCAACATCAACTTCTGTAACTTTAATTTTTACAACATCACCCGCTTTTACTAACTCTCTAGGATCACTTATAAATTTATTAGTCATAGATGAAATATGGACTAAACCATCTTGATGCACACCGACATCAACAAAGGCACCAAAATTGGCAACATTCGATACAATTCCTTCTAGCACCATACCTACTTGAAGGTCAGCAATGCTATTGACTCCCTCAGCAAACGTAGCCGTTTTAAATTCAGGCCTTGGATCTCTGCTAGGTTTAGCCAGTTCTTTAATAATATCTTTAATGGTTACTTCGCCAAACTTGTCGGTGGCTAATTCATTGATATTTATTTGCTGCAATTGCTCATGACTATTAAGTAATGTATTTATATCAAGACCCAGTTGCTTAATAATATTTTCAACAATTGGATAAGTTTCTGGGTGAACAGCACACTGATCTAATGGGTTATCGCCAGCAGTGATACGTAAGAATCCTGCCGCTTGTTCAAAAGCTTTCGGCCCTAAACGCGCAACTTTTTTCAATTGATTCCGATTGGTAAAAGCCCCCTGCTCGTCTCTAAATTCAACAATGTTATTCGCCATAGTCTTTGTTAAACCAGCCACACGTGTTAGCAAAGCGGCTGAGGCTGAATTCAGATCAACACCTACGGCATTCACACAATCTTCGACTACATTATCAAGACTTTGACTTAATTGGCTTTGGCTCACATCATGTTGATACTGTCCTACACCTATCGCTTTTGGATCTATTTTGACTAATTCAGCTAAAGGGTCTTGCAAACGTCGAGCAATAGACACGGCGCCACGCAAAGAAACATCAAGATCGGGAAACTCATTAGCCGCAAATTCAGAAGCGGAATAAACAGACGCACCGGCTTCACTAACCATCATTTTTTTCGGTTTTCCTTTACCTGTGCTTTCATCAAACTGCGCAATCACATCGCTAATTAACTTATCACTTTCACGAGAGCCGGTACCATTACCAATGGCAATCAGTTCTACTTTATGTTGACGACAAATATTCACTAAAGTCCGTACCGATTTATCCCAATGATTTTGCGGTGCATGAGGAAAAATAGTAGTGGTATGTAATAGCTTGCCCGTCGCATCAACAATAGCGATTTTACAACCTGTGCGTAAACCAGGATCTAAACCTAAAGTGACTTTGGCACCCGCTGGAGCCGCCATTAATAAATCACTCAAATTTTCTGCAAAAACATTGATCGCCTTTAATTCCGCTTGCTCTCGTAATTGACCTAGCAACTCATTACTTAAACTAACGCTTAATTTACTTTTCCATGCCAAACGAACAGTATTCGTTAAAAACTCTGCAGCTGCTTGCTTAGTTAAGCGTAGTGTTAAATGCTCACTAATAATATGCTCAGCACTAGACACCGACGTTTTTTCTTGGCTTGGATCGACATCAATTTTAAGTTGTAACACACCTTCATTACGCCCACGAAGCATAGCTAACATACGATGTGAAGGTACTGTTTTTAATTTTTCACTGTGCGCAAAGTAATCACGAAATTTTGCAGCAGCTTGCTCCTGCCCTTTCACAACTTTACTGGTTAAATGGGCTTGTTTAAGTATGTGGTTTCGTAATTTTTGCAACAGATTCGCATCTTCACTGAAACGCTCAGCCAAAATGGCACTCGCCCCATCTAATACCGCTTTGACATCAGCAAAGCCCGCTGAGGGGTTTAAAAATACGCTAGCTTCTTGTTCAGGGTTTAGCTGCCAGTTATTAAATAAGTTATTTGCTAATGGCTCAATACCCGCTTCTATCGCAATTTGTCCTTTAGTTCTCCGCTTTGGTTTGTACGGCAAATATAAATCTTCTAAACGGGTTTTATTATCTGCATTCGCTATTTGTTTAGCTAACTCAGCGGTTAATTTATCTTGCTGTTTGATGCTGGTTATAATCACTTGCCGACGAGCTTCTAAATCACGTAGATAAGTTAATCTTGTTGCCAGTTCACGTAAGTGATTATCGTCTAAGCCTTGAGTCGCTTCTTTACGATAACGAGCAATAAAAGGGACGGTTGCGCCATCATCTAATAAGGCGATAGCAGCATTAATTTGTGATGGTTTAACATTAAGTTCTTGAGCAATTTGTTCGGCAATAACTGACATTGGTTGGCGTTCCGACGTTAAATAACGATAGTTTTGAATTTGAAGCTGAGCTATCTAAGCATTTATTTTGGTTTAACAAGCGTTATAAATCAGCTAGCTTTATATTGTGTTTACAAGATAGTAGGATTATATCAGAAAGTGACTTTATAGCAGAACAGCAAATGTATTAATAACTAATATCATTGCCACCTTTTACTTTAGCTTGGTAGACAGCGACATCAGCCATAGAAAATAGTTGTTCAAAAATAAAATTTCCCTCTTCTGTTGAGCTTAAACCGAAACTTGCTGATGTTTGATGACTCGACGGTGGCAAGTCTTCCATCGCTCTTCTAAGCGTTTCCGTTTTAAATTGTGCCTGCTCTATTGAGCAGTGAGGAAGAACCAATAAAAACTCATCGCCACCGAGACGAATAGCGGCATCTTCATTACGACAATTATCCTTTAAAAGATTGGCAATATCACATAAGAGTGCATCACCAGCATCATGACCAAGCTCGTCGTTAATGAGTTTAAACTTATCTAAATCTATCATTACAATCGACAAGGGGTACTTGTATCGTTGCGCCGAGCTAAGGGCCTTTTTAATATAGGGGATCAAAAAGTGCCTGTTATATAAACCAGTTAATTGATCTGTCATTGCCATTTGCTCTAATGCGCGCTTTTGAGCCGTAACTTGTTGATATAGCTGCTGTGTCAGCAGCATATTTTTAAGTCGGGCAGCAAGCTCAGCCTGTATAAAGGGTTTATTAATAAAGTCATTAGCTCCTACTTTTAAAGCATGAATACGCTGACTATCATTGAGTGTCGCTGAGATAGCGAGAATTGGCGTGAATGCTTTTTCATCAGTACGAGCTCTAATATCTTCGATAAAATCAACACCATCCTTTTTACCTTCTAGCACGATATCTAGCAAGATAAGATCAAAATCTTGCTGATCATACACTTCTAACCCAGCCTCAGCACTAGTAAAATGTTCAAAAGTTAATCCAAGCTCTTCTAACATTGCCATGGTAACTTTTGCTTGTGTCATATGATCTTCAATATACAAAATATGGCCTGTACCATCAAAAGCCACTAATTCATCTTGAGTAATATGGGCAAAAAGTGTTTTTAGTTTATCTAACTCCATTTTTTGGCAGATATAGTTGACCTGTGCCGTCTTAGCTTTTTCTAATTTCTCTTGGCTTTGCTCGCTGGAAAAAATAATGATGATACAGTTTTCGAAACCTTCAAATGCTTTAATTTGTTTTGCAAGCTCAATTCCTTGCATGTCAGGCAAATGCATTGCTATACAAACTAGGTCGTATTGATGAGCACCGATATCCGCCATTGCAGCGGCACCGTTTGTGACTTCTTTTGGTTCAATTGCAAAACCATGTAAAAACTCATTGAGTAATAAACGATATGTTTTAGAAGGCTCAACAACTAAGGTCTTCATTAAATCTATTTTCCTAAGCAATGATAATTACTTTAGTATGGTTGAAAAACTCATTTCTGCCACTTTACGCAAGCTAATCGCGTAGTACTAAGGTGCTAAATAAAAAGCCATTTATTTACGTTAATCTAGAGAGATAAACTCATATTTAAGATATTTAAATATCTCATCAAAAATCATCAACAGTCGCTTTCAACCGTAAAACTCGACACGGTTATCGATTGTTATTGAAACTGCAGATAAGTTTTATCTGTATCTGGAATAAATAGGAAACGACTATGTTAAAAAATAAAACAGCGCTTATTACCGGCTCTACTAGTGGTATAGGTTTAGCAACAGCCCATGTGCTAGCCGAGCAAGGAATAAATTTAGTATTACATGGTCTTATGACTGACAGTGAAGGCCAAGCATTGGCAAAAGAATTTTCAGGCCAATACGGTATTAAAACTATATTTGATAATGCCAATTTAATGGAGTCACAAGCGATTAGTCGTTTAATGGAGAACGCGCTTGCCGCTATGGGTAGTATTGATATTTTAATCAATAACGCCGGTATTCAGCATACCGAAGGCGTTGAGTCTTTTCCTGAGGCAAAATGGGATGCCATACTCGCCATTAATTTAACTTCTGCCTTTCATACCATTCAAAAATCACTGCCCAGTATGAAACGTAATGGTTGGGGCCGCATAATCAATATAGCCTCTGTACATGGTTTAGTGGCCTCTTTAAATAAATCTGCCTATGTAGCGGCAAAGCACGGCATGATTGGCTTAACTAAGGTAGTGGCCTTAGAATGTGCAGAACAAGGTATCACGGCAAATTCAATTTGCCCTGGCTGGGTTGATACACCTCTGATCAATGACCAAATAAATGATATCGCCAAGCAGCAACAAGTAGAGTTTTCTCAAGCTAAATATAACTTAGTCACGGCAAAACAACCTCAACCTGAAATGATGGACCCTCGTCAAATAGGCGAATTTATTTTATTCTTATGTAGCGACAGTGCTCGCAGTATTACTGGCGCCTCTCTTCCTATGGATGGCGCTTGGACAGCACAATAAATATTAAGGTTAAAATATGACAGCTAGTAAAGGTGAGAAAATTCGTCGACAAGTGATGGGTGATGATTTTGTTGATCGGGCATTAAATAACACTGACGACTTCACTCAACCCATGCAAGAGTACATCAATACACATGGATGGGGTTCTACATGGCAACGAGATGGTATAGATTTAAAAACGCGCAGCTTAGTGACTGTTGCCATGTTAGCCGCTTTAAGAGCATCACAAGAATTAAAAGGCCATATTCGTGGGGCAATCAATAACGGTGCCACCGCTGAAGAAATCCGTGAAGTGTTGTTACACAGTGCTGTATATTGTGGTGCGCCGGCAGCACAAGAAGCGTTTCGCGCTGCCAAAGAAGTGCTAGAGTAATACCAATCCGTATAAGAAAGTGATCGCTTAGCGAGAATTTAAAGGCTTAGAGGCAAGGCATTGATTGAAGAGAATGGTTATTCCCTTGTCAAAATCAATAACGCCGCATATAAGCCTTTAAAACTCGCCCTTCGGGAACGCATGGGCACCATGATAACTGCACAAAATTTGTTTGATGTAGAATAACTATATCTTCACATATTTTGTTTGTTCTAATGTCGCCCATGAAGTTCTAAGTGAGCACTTCTTTATGCGGAATGGTATAATGCGATAGCCAAACAACATACAGTTCCGAATCTGGCTAGTGTTGGTTATTGATTGCCATTACACTGAGTACATTAATACTCGGTAATAGATCACATATGAATAGCAAACAGTATCAACAAGCACGCTTATCTCGTGATGCTCGTTTCGATGGCCAGTTTTTTATTGCGGTGAAAACTACCGGCATTTTTTGCCGTCCTATCTGTCCTGCTCCGGCTCCCAAAGAAACAAATGTTGAATATTTTAACTCTTCAATTGCCGCAGTAAACCATGGTTATCGGCCTTGTTTAAGATGCCGTCCCGATGCGGCTCCCGACTCTTTTGCTTGGCTGGGAAAGAATACCAGTTTTGAGCGCGCCATCAAGCTGATTAATCAAGGGGGTTTAGCTAACCAAAATATCAGCCAACTATCAGAGCGCTTAGGTATTAGCAGCAGGTACCTCAATCACTTGTTTCAAGAAAACTTAGGCACCAGCGTTAAAAATTATGCGCAACATCAGCAGTTAATGTTCGCCAAAGCTTTATTGCAACAAACAACCATGAGCATTACTGATATTGCTTTTGCCTCAGGGTTCAACAGTTTAAGGCGATTTAACGATTGTTTTAAAACCAAATTAAAGTTAACTCCTTCTAGCTTGCGGAAAAACAAATCCACCGCCACACAAAGCAATAGTATTAGTATTTTTTTAAGCTATCGCCCCCCTTATGCTTGGTTACAATTGCGCGATTTTTTGCAAGCTAGAGCGGTTACTTATCTTGAGAGAATAGAGTCCCAGAGTTATGGTCGGACTTTTACTTGGTCATCCGCTTCAGGGGAAGTTATTTACGGGCAGTTCACTGCAACTCACCTAGAGGAAAAATGTGGCTTTAATATCAATATTACCATTAGTGATATCAGCTATTTAATGCCAGTGGTTAGAAATATTCGTCGTATTCTCGATTTAGATGCTGCCATCAATAATATTGATCAACAATTATCTAACATACCGGATTTTGCTCTACCCTTGTGTACAGGGTTACGTTTGCCCGGCACTTGGAGTTTATTCGAAGCGGGTGTTAAGGCCATTTTAGGTCAACAGATTTCAGTCGCAGGTGCGTTAAAATTAGTGACGACTCTAGTCGCGCATTACGGCCATAAACAAGATGAACTTACTTATTTTCCAACGCCTGAAGCTCTGCTTAAAGGTGATCTAGCTGAATTAAAAATGCCAACAGCAAGGCGGCATACACTATTACGATTTGCACAATTTATGCTAGATAACCCTCAGGCATCACCCGATGACTGGCTAGCGATTAAAGGCATTGGCCCATGGACCATAGATTATGCGAAAATGCGCGGGCTAAGTGATCCAAACATCTGGCTAGGAGGGGATTTAGGCGTTAAAAAAGCGTTAAGCCAAAAGGGTATGAACTTAAACCCTGAACTTGCTTCTCCTTGGCAATCTTATCTCACTTTTCAAGTATGGAACTTATTATGACCCCCCCCTTTTTTAGCTATCTAGACACACCTATTGGTCACTTAGGTATTTTTGCCGACCAACAAGCCATTAATCGTATTGAATTTATCAACAAAGCAGAGTTACTCAACTTTAAGAGTCATACTGAAAATACGGTAACTAAGTTAGCAAAAGAGCAGTTACAACAGTACTTCACAGGTAACAGGAGTAACTTTGAACTCCCCTTAGCCCCCCTTGGAACACCATTTAGACAACAAACTTGGCGAGCATTATTAGCAATCCCTTTTGGTGAAACACGTTATTACGCTCAGCAAGCTCAAATGATGGATAACCCTAAAGCAGTTAGAGCCGTTGGTGCCGCTAACGGTGCTAACCCAATTGCTATTGTTATCCCCTGCCATCGGGTTATCGGTAAAAATGGTAGCTTAACGGGTTATGCTGGTGGCCTAGATAGAAAAGCGTGGCTGTTAAAGTTTGAACAGGAACAAGTTGCTCAATAATTTTTAAAGTATTAAATATTATCAACCCGTACTGTCAGATAAACTCCAAATATCATTAATATCAAACCGACTAATCGCTGTATAGAAATAGTATGTTTTAATGCACCAAATAAAGCGTAATGATCGATAACAGCTATAGCTATAATTTGTCCCAACAACACCATCGCAATGGCATTACCAACACCGAATTTTGGTGCTGTCCACGTCATACATACAATATAAAAGAGTACCAGTACTCCACCAAAATAATAATGAAAAGGTATATGCTCTTTAAAAGCTAATTTAGGAACTCCCCCTGATAAAAATAAGTATGCCAGTGAAATAACACAGCCGGTAGTAAATAATATAGCTGTGGCTAATACTGGACTTTGCACCTTATTACCCAAACTTCCATTCAAAGCGGCCATGATGGGTATCCCTATGCCCGCCACACACATTAATAGTGCATAGTATGTTGATTGCTGAAACATAATAATCAACGCTCCTCTTCTACAATTATCTATTCTGTTAAATAAAGCCAATTGTTCACTTTTGTTTTCGAAGCTCAGTCACCTGCTCAAAGCCAATTCCCCAATTATCAGTACTTACTTCATCAATAACAACAAACGTTGTTGTGGGTGACTTATCTAGCACTTCAACCATTAATTGAGTGCAACCGGCAATGATGGCCTTTTTTTGATCATTAGTTACCCCCTCATCTGTAATTTGTACTTTAATATATGGCATATTTACTCCTTAATATCTGTATACATCTTAGTGACTATTCGCCACTGGCCTGACTCTTTCAGTAAGCCAATGAAATCGATATAATTAAAATCAAACAAAGGGCAATAAATTTTCGCCATCGCTTGGTCTTGCACTACATCAAGCGCTAATATTTTAAAATCAAAAGGCTGTTTTAACTTTTCAGGTATTGGCCTGCTCTCAACATCTTTTAACCATTGAGATAATGAGCGCCTTATATTTGGTGCCTTAAGCCAAGCATCAGGATGGAATATAGACTTTAGTTTGGCGACATCGCCATGATAAAGGCCATCAAAATAGTGATGTAAAATGCTAGAAACAGCGGTAAAGTCCCCTTCTAACTCTTCGAACCTTGTTAGATAATAGTTCATAGTTATCCCCATAAAATTTCAATATACACAACTGCCGACAATGCGTAAAAGTACCGTCTTTAACGCGATTTTATAAAATATTTCATCTAACTGAAGTAGCTTGCTCCGCTTCATCTGTTTTAATGAAATTGGGCATTGCCTGTACCGCCTTTATCATTATTGTGGTTTTCTCACCTATAATGATGTCAACGGGGAAATAGGCACCCCATCGCGAATATACTGATAGCATGATGTCAGCAGCAGAAGGGGTCTCTCCGCCCAAATAATCTTGTGTCATTAGTTTATTTTCTACTACTTGCCATAATTGATTAATACTTTTAGCTGCGGCATTTAACGCCTCCTGTTTTACTTTGTCATCGCTAATGTGTTGTGTCAGAAAAAATAACCTCCCGTAAGCTGGGTGCATAGTGGCATTAGCAAACATAATATTTTCAATTGCTTGCTGTCTATTTGTACCCGGAAAAAGTGAATTTTGATGCTTTTCTAAAAGATAAAGCAAAATAGCGGCACCTTCAGTTAAACAATTATCACCATCAACTAATACAGGAACTGCTAATACTGGATTAACCTCATTGAAGCTTTTATCTAGCTGCGCATCAATTAGTTTTACTTCTTGACCTAATTCTCTTAAAACAACTTGTGTAGCCACAGAACAGGCACCTTGTGAGTAATAAAGTGTATACATGTAATCTCCTCCTAATAAATACAGTTAACTAATCCGTTTACTCGCATACTGGGCCAACCGTGCCTCCTCAATGCGATATAAATATGTTAAAAGCTTTTTTTGTTTTCATATATATCTACAATGTGCATATACTGTTCTCAAATTGATGACAATATCATTGAGTATTGATAATTATGGATAAATTAAGAGCTATTCAATTATTTGTTCGGTTAGCTGATTTGGGGAGTTTTACCCGTGTCGCTGAACAAGTAAACTCATCTAAATCTATGGTCAGTAAAGAAATATCTAGATTAGAGAATGACTTAGGCGCGCGACTACTACATAGATCTACCCGTAATGTGCAACTTACTCATGCCGGCAAAGGATACTTACAACGAGCCCGAGAAATTTTAGCCAAATTAGATGATGCTGATAACTTTGTACAAGATTTACAGCAAAACCTTCGTGGTAAACTAAAAATAAATGCCCCTATGGCACTGGGTATTACCGACTTATCCTGTTTGTTTGCAGATTTTATGCAGGCTAATCCTGAAATAGAGTTAGACATTCATCTAGGAGATGAAAATATTGATCTGGTTGAGCAGGGATTCGATTTAGGGTTTAGAGCATCCAGCACACCGCTAGACTCTAATTATGTTGGTCGAGCCTTAACACATTTTACTTATAAAGTTTGTGCTTCACCTAGCTACCTCAAGCAGAATCCGAACATAAAACTACCAAGAGATTTAAAACATCATAATTGTTTCATTTATAGCTACTTTCAAGGAAAGAATATCTGGCCAATTGAAGATGGCGTCAGTGTTAAAGGTAATTTAAAAGTCAATAATACCCTGTTTATGATGGAGTCAATTAAGCAAGGCTTAGGAATAGGCTTTATTCCTGATTTTATCTGTCAACAAGCCATTGATAGTGGACAGGTAATAGAAGTATTAGCCGATGCCAAAAAGCCTATGCTAACCCTTTATGCATTGTACCCAGTGCGATATTTTGTTCCTGCAAAGTTAGTGCAATGCATTGAATATTTAGAACAATGGTTTGCCGATAAAAAGCGTATGAAATAAGTCATTAGCTTAAGTTTTGCCAATACTGAGTATTTACTGTAATTTAATGTCTCCATCAAGCAGGAGGATGAATAATGATCAAAATATACGGCGATATACTTTCCGGCAATTGTTATAAAATTAAATTGGTTTGTAGTCTGTTGCAAATTGAGCATAATTGGCAACATGTTGATATCTTAGCGGGTGAAGCATCTCAGGCAGACTTTTTATCAAAAAACCCAAACGGTAAGATCCCACTGCTTGATCTCAATGATGGTCGCTTTCTTACCGAATCTAATGCCATTTTAAATTACTTAGCTACCAATAGTGATATACTTCCCAAAGACAGTTTTGAGCTCGCCAAAGTTCAGCAATGGCAATTTTTCGAACAATACAGCCATGAGCCATTTATCGCAGTTGCACGCTTTATTGCCAAATATCTAGGCTTACCAAAAGAACGCCAAGCCGAGTATGAAGCCAAGCATCAAGGGGGCTATAAAGCATTATCTGTGATGGAAACTCAACTTAGTCAAACACCATATTTAGTAGGTGAGGCACTTTCCACTGCTGACATTAGCTTATACGCATACACTCATGTCGCACACGAAGGTGGTTTTGATTTAACACCCTATCCTTCAATTTTATCTTGGTTAGCGAGAATTCAAAACCAACCAAATTACATCGGCATGGACACAACTGAATAAGGTATTATTTATGATCCGCCCAGCCACCACAGCAGATGCAAAAGACATAGTCGAAATTTATAACCACTATATAAAAAATACTGTCATTACTTTTGAGGAAGAATGTATTACTGATAGTGAAATGGCGTGTCGTATCAACAAAGTCACTGATGCTAACTTACCCTGGTTGGTGATCACTCATGATGATGAAATTCTAGGCTATGCTTATGCAACTCCTTGGAAAGAGCGCAGTGCTTATCGTAACAGTGTAGAAACTACGGTTTATCTCGCCCCGTCATCACACCGTAAAGGTTTAGGTAGCCAAATATATCAAGCGTTATTGACTGAATTAACAAATCATAAAATACATACCGCTATCGGCGGCATTACACTCCCCAATCCAGCAAGCATTGCTTTACATGAAAAGTTAGGCATGACTAAAGTCGCCCATTTTGAGCAAATAGGTCGTAAATTTGATCAATGGCTCGATGTTGGCTATTGGCAACTTGTTTTGAATGATTAACGGATAAAGAACAAGTCTAATGCTTACTAATCCAATACAACATAAAGGCAACTAACCCTAAAAAACAATCCATAGCTGTAAATACTACTAAAGAGTCACTTATTTTTACTGTGTTTTTGACTACTCTATTGATGTTTATATTTTAACCAATCTAAACATTAAAAAGGAAAATCGTTACTAGGATAAGTCAAAAACAACTAAAAATAGGCTTTTTATGAAACAGTTAATTAGGTCAAAAATTTTACAATATAGATCATTCATTTCTACACCGCTATCTCTGCTAATGCTCTTTTGCTCAACAGCTACCTTAGCAGGTAGCTGGCAGCAAAATGTCACGCTAGGTGGCTTTAACTCAGTTCACATTTACACCCCAGACTCAACTTCCACTATTGGTAATGGCAAGTCATTACTTATCGTTTTACACGGTTGCGTCCAACCCATTAATAATTACCTTACTGCTCAGCTAGAAACTGCTGCAGAAAATCACGGCATGGTAATAGCCGTTCCAGATGCTATGAATAAAGCAGGTTACAGCTGCTGGTCATATTGGCAGGGTACAATTTCAAGAACATCTGGCGATTATAAAAACCTCATTAATTTAGCTAATACGATGAGTAATGACACCAACCGAGATATAGACCCGAAACAAGTGTATATTGCCGGTTTATCATCAGGAGCCGCCATGTCAGCACAAACAGCTTGTTTGGCACCCGATGTATTCGCTGGTGTGGCGCCAAGTGCAGGCCCTACTATTGGCACCAGTTCCAATGGCGCTATAACGACTTGCGAAACCGTATCAACATCAACCTTTAAAGCACGTTGTGAAGGATATGCAGGTAGCTCTGCCAATCATTTTGATAGCCAAATTGCCGTTATAGGTCATGGCAGTGCGGATACCACGGTAAATACTTGTTATAACCAGCAAAATGCCGATGGTTTTGCAACGGTATATGGTGTTAATCAATTACCTGGTACCAATAATTTATCTGATGGAGCAGGACATACCGCTTCAGAAACTTTATGGGCTGACAATCGTGTCAGCATGCTTTGGTTTGATAGTTTAGATCATTCTTGGTCAGGTGGTGCGGGTGCATCTGGTGATTATATTGCTGATGATAGCATCAACTTTGCTAACTATTTGGGGCAATTCTTTGCTGAAAACAATAAACGCGTTGATCGCAATAGCGGGCCTGACATTAGTAATTTCACTGTGCTTGCTGACAATAGCACTTTAGTCATCAATGGTAATGCTACCGATGAAGAAGGTAGTGTTGACCTCATCACTATAACCATTGAAGCAATAGATACTGGCTCCCCCATATTCATTGCAACGTTAACCACAAATGCTGATACGACAAACGGTGCCTTTTCAGCAACATCAAGTATTCTAGCTGATGGTTTATACAAAGTTACCGCCACTGCCACAGATAACGAAGGTAAAGATGGTGATAGCCTTTCGAATAACCAACGAATTGGTGATGAACCTGCTGCCGCATCACCAACATTATCAGGCATCAATGCATCGATAGCCGGCCAATGCGCCACCATTACAGGTAATGTTATTGATATAAATCAAAACCTTGATAACGTCATAGTTAGTTTTGCTAACGGTAATGTCACCGCAACAGTCATTGATAATGTTTACTCGGCTGAACAATGCAATTTAGCAGGCGGCAATAACACAGCTACAGTTACCGCAATTGATACCGGTGGGTTATCAAGCACTGACGGCATCGAATTTAACATTGATGCCGGTGTCACAGGAGACTACAACTTACATATTTCTGAAGGTCATATTACTTGGGGATCGGGTTATTCAGCCTGCTATCTTGAATTTGGTACTGCCGCATTTACCATGCGTGAATACACTGCCGGCAGCGATCAATGTCAATGGATAGCAGATGGAGCGCCAAGCTGTGCTGGGCCAAGTCAAGCCTGTACAAACAATGGCTCAAACAATTCAGATACTGATAACGACGGTATTACCGACAGTGCTGACAACTGCCCTAATGATGCTAACGCAGATCAGGCCGACAACGACAGCGATGGTATTGGAAATGTTTGTGATAGTACTCCAAATGGTGAAATAGCAGATACTGATAATGACGGTATCGCCGACAGTGCTGACAACTGCCCTAACTTTGCTAATGCAGATCAGGGGGATAACGACAACGACGGTATTGGAAATGTTTGTGATAGTACTCCAAATGGTGAAATAGCAGATACTGATAATGACGGTATCGCCGACAATGTTGACAACTGCCCTAATGATGCAAATGCAGATCAGGGGGATAACGACAACGACGGTATTGGAAATGTTTGTGATAGTACTCCAGACCCTATTGCTGATTGTACAGAAACGACTGCCAGTAATTATGCTCACGTGCAAGCCAGTCGAGCCACTACCAATGGTATCTATGCATATGCCACAGGCTCGGGAGAGAATATGGGGCTATATAATTTGTTCTACACAACAACGTTAGCTGAAACCGCCAATAATTATTATGAAATAGGCAGTTGTCCTTAAAGCTAAACAGTTTTCAGCATCCTTATAATAGCATTGTCGCTACACAGCACAATGCTATAAAACTAATCAAAAATATGGATAACAAATTATGAAATCATTCATGAAAATATTTAAAAATACCCTACTTTTTATAGTACTGCTCATAACAACGACGACAATAAAAGCCGCTTGTGTAGATAATGTTGTGTTAGTGCATGGCAATACAGGCTCACCAGATGATTGGAATAATACCTACGATGCACTAATTGCCAATGGCTATACTAACTCTCAAATATATCGACCAATTTGGGGAAGTGTTATTGCCGCTAATAATAATCATAATGGCTCAGAAGAAACACCAATCTCCAATGAGTTAACTGCAGCGATAAATGCATCTTGCACAGGAAAAATTGATGTCATCGGCCATTCAATGGGAGTCACTCTAGCTGCCCAACAAATAATTAAACTTGGCGTCAGTGGACAAGTCGATAGCTTTGTCGGTGTAGCTGGAGCTTATCGAGGTCTTTGGACATGCGGTAGATACCCTTGGAATGTCTGGTCCCTGACTTGTGGTAATTATGGCTTATCTGTTTCAAGTCCATTTTTAGATTGGCTAGACAATAAGCCGCTTGCAGATAGAGTCTATTCTATTAAAAGTTGGAGTGATCAAATAGTGTGTGGAAGTGGTATCTGTACTGTAAACGGAGTTCATTCAAGTCAAATAACCAATGAAGATGCAAGCTATACCTACGCATTGGGACATTTTGGCTTACAAACCTACACGGCCAGTAAGCAGCTAGAGCTCATTCAATAAAGTGTTTACTACAACCAATTTAGGTTAGCCGCCTAAGTTGGTTGTAAGTAGAATAAAGCAATGTCTTAACGACGAATAAACTCACCTATCATTTCATAAGTTTGTTGGCACTCGCTTGCTACCATAGAATCAAGCAACATATACGCGTGAATCATGCCATCAAAGCTATAACGACGGACTTTAACCCCCGCTTGTTTTAATGCCGCTTCATAGGCGATGGCTTCATCCCTTAATGGATCACAACCAGCGTTAAAAATTAACGTTTCAGGCATCGTCGAATCCACTGGCATAAATAAAGGAGAAACGGATTTTCTTGGCTCATTATGTTGAAAATAACTATCAAAATACCAATCAACTTTAGCTTTTTCTAATAAGAAGCCTGTGCCATTTTCAGTCACCGATGGCAAAGTTAAGGTGTAATCTACACTCGGATAGATTAATACTTGTTTATCTATATTTACTTGTGCATTGGTAATGTTTTTACTGGCTAAGGTGGTACATATGGCACCACCAGCGCTATCGCCGACAATAATCAACTGCTTATTAAAGCAAATACCTGTTAGGGATTGTTGATAATTTTCTAATACATACTGACAATCATCCACACCGGCAGGATAAGGAAATTCAGGTGCTAATCGGTAATCAACTGCAATCACGATACAGCGCCCTGCTCTGGCAATTTTTCGACTGATCGCATCATACAGATCAACACTGCCACACATGTGGCCACCACCATGATAATGAATGACAACAGGTAAATCCTCTGTCGGTGCTGGGCTATAAACTCTGACGGGAATGTCATGGGATTGTGTAGTAAATATATAATCGTTAACTAGCGCTAAATCAGGTCCCTCACCAATAAAAACACTCAATTTGTCTAAATTCTCACGTACCAAACTGGGTGTCATCACGACGCCATTTTCTTTTGCTTGGGCAGCCGTAATATTTACTTGTTCAATAAATTCGCTTAATTTAGGAGATATTACGCCTCGCATGATGAGTCCTTTTTATTCGATAAAATGTTAGTTTGTTTGGCGGTCTCAGGTAAAAAGAAGCTCCCAATAAAGAAAGTGCTACTTAACACCGTAATAAGCATAAACGCTGCGTTATAATCACCACCATTCATATCGACTAACTTGCCAAAAATCCATAACACCGCGGTCGCTACTAAATAACTAATAGAATAAAACAGACTAAATACTACCGTGATGCGTTGACCTGTCATGTTAGGCAGTTCATGAGGAATTGTGACTAGGGCTGTTATTGGAAAAAAAATAAAGAATCCTAATACCATTGCGCATATTGTTTGTAATAAAGGCGAGCTACTAAAGGATAAACCAAACACAGTTAACACTATTATCAAACCAGACCAACGAATTACAGGTACACGTTGAGTAAAGTGCTTACTGTAAACGATTCCAGCCAAAGTACCGACAATGCCAGAGCCAATCACCAATGCGCTTTGGCTAATGCCTGCTTTAGGATAAAAGGTAAATAAACAAATATAAAAGGCCAGAATTCCTGAATAACTTAATGCATACACCCAGTTAAACTTATCTTTTAAGCCATCTAGATAAGAGTAAGTTTCTGTTACTGCTTTCTCTGAGGCATTATCAGCTGATTTTTCCTCAATATCTTTCGTTAATAGCCAAGCGACACTCAACCCCAGGCTAGCTAAAGAAAATATCACCAAGGTATTTTGCCAGCTACCGGTCAGACTATTAAAGTTAGCCATTTGCCATAAAATAATGCCGGTGCCGACATTAAAAGCCACAGCATTAATACCATTGATGGTTGGTCTCTCATGCGGTTCAAACCAAGCCATAACAATAGGATTGAAGTAAACAATCATAAAGGCACCGCCTAAACCCATTAAAAACCGGCTTACTAACAGTAATTCATAATTTGGCGCATAAGGCGTTAATATACCGATAGAAATCAATATACCTGACACAAAAAAAGCTTTTTTCACCCCTAACTTCAAAGCCAACCAAGCGGCAATAAAAGTACCAACAATCTTTGCTAAAGTGACAGCGCCACTAATAAAGCTCGCAGAGGCTAGGCTATCAATATGCATAGCCGCCATAATTTGATTCATGCTAGCTGTGCCACCGACCCACGCCATAGCAAATAAGGTGTAACTAATAAAAACGAGTGCTGCGACAAGGTATTTGTTATTTATTTTACTCAGGCTCATACTGGCTACTTCAACGAAAAATTATTACTGTCAGTCAGCTTACTGCACTAATCCAGATAATGATGTACTACCTTCGTTCCCTGTGTTTAATTATTACTCGTGATATGCTGACAAGGTATTCATTAACTATTCTCAATTTCTAAGGAAAATTCGTTGCTAGTTTGGCTCTCTCTCGATACTTGGCTAATTTCCCTTTTATCAATAGGCTATCTTTTATTATTATTTGTAGTGGCTTATTGGGGGCAGAAACAAACCAACCATAACGGATTAAACCATCCTTGGGTTTACAGTTTATCGTTAGGGGTTAGTTGTACGTCTTGGGCGTTCTACGGCACCGTGGGGCAAGCTGCTGCAACGGGTTCTTGGTTAGCTCCAATATATTTTGGCTCAATATTTTGCCTCGTGCTAGCGTGGCCGATGTTGCTGAAAATTTTACGTATTACCAAGCAACAAAATTTAACCTCAATTGCTGACTTTATTGCTTGTCGTTATGATCGCTCTCCTGTTATAGCCGCCACAGTGACACTCGTCGCACTATTGGGAACCATTCCATATATCGCACTACAGCTACGCGCTATCAGTACCAGCTTTGATTTAGTTACCGGCTCGTATCAGTCGGGTATTAGCACGACTTTTGTCGTTACTGTCGTACTCATTATCTTCAGTATCTTATTCGGGGCTCGACAAGTCGTCGTTAATAAACAAAACCAAGGTTTAGTACTTGCTATTGCTTTTAGCTCGGTAGTCAAACTCTTTGCATTAACAGCTGTAGGCATTTTTGCCACCTTTTTTGTCTTTGACGGTGTTAGTGATTTATTTACTCAAACCCAAAATATTAAGCCTACAGAAACAGATGGTGGCGGTATTTACTTCGCTATTTCACAAGCTATTTTGGGCATGATCACTATATTTATATTGCCACAGCAATATCATATGTTGATGATAGAAAATCATCATGAAAAAGAGCTAAGAGCCGCACGCTGGCTTTACCCTTTGTATTTTATTCTGATTAATTTGTTCGTATTACCTATCGCTTTAGCAGGGCAAAGTTTATTCCCAGGAGGCAGTGTTGATGCAGATACTTATGTGATCACCATTCCGTTATTTTTTCAACAAGCTTGGTTAGGCGGTTTGGTATATATCGGTGGCTTAGCCGCTGCAACGAGTATGGTGATTATTGCCACCATAGTACTTAGCACCATGGTCACCACAGAAATTATTAACCCACTTTTATTGCGCCATAAAAGCTTTATGGTAAAGCAAAAAAACCAACTCTCGGGCTTATTACTAAATTTACGCAGAATAGCCATCGCATTATTGCTTTTATTGGCTTTTATTTTTGAACGCACCATTGCTGCAAAAAATCATTTAGCCGATATAGGCCTACTTTCTTTTGTTCTACTCGCCCAATTAGCCCCAATAGTGGTGGGTGCTCTTTATTGGCGTAAAGCCACCACTAAAGCCGCATTAACCGGATTAATTATTGGCAGTATCATTTGGTTTTATACCTTGCTACTGCCAAGTTTACTGCCAGATTCCACTTGGCTCAAAACAGGGCTTTTTGATATCGCTTGGTTAAAACCATACGCATTATTTGGTATCAACTTTTTAGATAATATCAGCCATGGTTTGTTCTTTAGCCTATTCGTTAACAGTAGCTGCTTTATAGTGATTTCTTTGTTAAGCCACCGAAGCGTCGGTGAAAAACTGCAAGCTGAATTGTTTATTGATAAGTCTCATAAATCGTTTGAAAAAAACCTTAGCCATAAAGATCTTCACCAGTTATTGCAGCGATTCGTTAGTAATGAGGCCGCCGATACTTTTAAACAACATTACACTGAAAGTAGCAAAAACAGCGTCGCCAGTATTGAGTTGTGTAATTACACACGCCTACAACTAGCCAGTGTACTCGGCTCAGCTTCTACACGTATGGTTATGCTAGCGGCTAGTAAGCAACAAAGTATGCCTTTTGAGGACGTGGTAAATATTGTTGATGAAGCCAGCGAGCTATTTCAATTTAATCGTGAGTTGTTACAAGCTGGCGTAGAAAATATTGAACAAGGCATTAGCGTTGTCGATGCTGATATGCGTTTAGTGGCTTGGAACCAACGCTACATTGAGTTACTCGATTATCCCAGTGAGCTAGTAACCGTCGGTAAACCCATCGCCGAACTAATTCGTTTTAATGCTGACAGAGGGGTTATCGCGAGCAATTCTTGTAATGACGAAGATTTTATTACTCGTCGACTCGATTACATGCGCAAAGGTAATAGCCATCACTTTCAAAGGGAAATGCCTAGCGGTATTGTTCTAGAAATACGTGGTCAAGCAATGCCAGGTGGTGGTTTTGTTAGTACTTTTGCCGATATAACCGATCATATTAATGCAGCAAAAGCTCTTCAACAGGCTAACGAAAATTTAGAGCAACGCGTTAGAGAACGTACACATGAATTAAGCCAAGCGAAAGCCGAAGCTGAAGCAGCAAACACCAGTAAAAGTAAGTTTTTGGCCGCGGCTAGTCATGATCTAATGCAGCCATTTAACGCCATGTCGTTATTTACCAATATGTTAAATAAGAAGGTTCAAGATACTGATTTACAAGAGCTGGCGGTGAATATTCAAAACTCACTAACCGCCGCTGAAACGTTATTATCCGACTTGGTCGAAATATCTCGGTTAGACAACAGCTCACAAAAACTTGATATTCATTGCTTTACCATCGATGAATTTTTAACGCCTTTAAATAAAGAGTTTTCTTTACTATCGCAGCAGGCTGATATCGTTTTTAGTTACGTAAAATCTACTTGTGCTATTGAAACCGATCAAAGACTGTTGCGCCGTATAATACAAAATTTCTTATCTAATGCTATTAACTATTGCCCTCAAACCAATCGCCAAGGAAAAGTATTATTAGGAGTTAGACATCAAAATCAACAAGTCGTGATTGAGGTATGGGATAACGGTCCTGGTATTCCTGTTGATAAGCAAGAAACAATATTTAAAGAGTTTGAACGTTTAGATCCCAATCAAGCAGCATCAGGGCTGGGGTTAGGGCTAGCTATTTCTGAGCGCATTGCTAAATTGCTTGGTTTGACTATTAGCGTTAAATCAACACTAGATAAAGGGACTTGTTTTAGCATTTCAGTACCTCGTAGTGATAAACGCTTAGCAAATACAGTGACTAAGCCAGCAAACGAGCAGACAACGCTTACCGGAGAATTTAATCACTTATCCATTGTCTTAATTGATAATGAGCCCTTAATGTTAACGGCAATGACAACGCAATTAAAAGAATGGGGTTGCCAAGTTATTGCTGCGCAAGATGAAGTAAGCTTAAATGCCCTATTAATGACACAGCCAACTACCCCACATATTATTATCTCCGATTACCATTTAGATAATGATAAGAATGGCGTCGATTTAGTGCAAAACAGTAAAATTAAATATGGCTGGCAAGCACCCGTAATCATATGCTCTGCCGATCCTTCTGAGCAAGTTCGCCAACAAACTAGCGATGCAAAATTTTATTTTATGCGTAAACCGATTAAAGCATTGGCACTGAAAAAGTTAATGAAGCAATTACTGATTTCTAACTAACAAGCATTGCTTCATGGTGATATTACCCTAGCGTAAAATAACTTTATTCTTTTAGGTCACAGGTATTTAGTTTGATACTTAACGGTCTAAAGATGCCTTCACTCAATACGGCGGCATATAACAGCACAATTAAGTTAACAGCAGATGCTCTTAAAAAAACAAAGTTCTCATAGGTATCAATATTAGCCAAAATGGCAATTGCGCCAATAATCAACCCAATGAAGGCACCGCCGTACAAAAACTTCACTTGGCTTGTATACAGCTCTGCCAAATATTTAGCTTGCGCGCCACCAACCATTTCTTCGGTAAATAGATATTTAAGCCCAGTTAACGACTTAAGCATACCCGTAGTACCGAAGGTGATAATAGTTGCCGCATATAAAAATAAGATTAAGAACAAACCAGAAGCAATATCAATAAAGGTTTTGGCACTAGCCCCTAAAATAATTAGCATCCCAATCGCGCCAGAGATAATCATTAACGCTATCATGTTTTTCATAATAATTTTCCTCGTCCAATTCACTTCAATTTCATCAGAAGTTGCTTTCAATTGTTGAGGAGATAGATTAAAAACCGAAGCAATGGCAAGAGTTGATTCTGCAGAAGCTCTACCGTCAGACTCTATTCGTTGAATAGTTCTTACTGATAAATCAGTCGCTTTTGCGAGTAACTCTTGCGACCACCCCTTGTCTCTACGTAATGTTTTTAATTTGTGAGTTGAAAGTAACAAGTTCACACCTCTAATATCTTGAAAACAACGAAGAGGATTATGTTCTTGTTCATTGTTTTAGCGAGTTATTTAGCACGACATTTTAACGACACCAGATGACAACCTAATAAAATCATATACTTAAATCATTTAACTTAAGCGCCTGATTGGTTTTTAAATACAAAAAAATACCACTGATATTTTAATGATAAACAATTATTTTTTCTTTGCGACAAAAGTTTTATTAATAATACGTCAATGGTATAAATACGCTGTACTAAGCATCAATAAACCAGCAACCAGAGCCGCTTCAGTGAAAATTCCAATACAGTAAAAGTTAATTCGCTGATAGCACAAACTCAGAAAAGGCAATGTTATCATTTATCTGGCGTTTTCTACCGCGAAACTGATTATAAAACTTTTGATGTGATTGCTTTGAGAAAGTATCGTCTCTTGCAGAGTATTGAGATATCCACTCAATTAGCATGGTCAAGTTGTGATCTTGCGCCTGTTTAGACTCATACTTATGTGGCTCCCATGGCCGTGACTTAGCATTGGAAATACACTGTTCAATGGATAAGTTCATAAAGATGATTTCACTGGCATGTAATTCAACTAGTGCTAATAAATCGCTATAACAGCCTTCAATTACCCAAGCAGAATGCTTATTGATAAAACTATCTATCTCTTGTTTAGACTCTGCAATCGACCTACGTAGAGGTGGCGTTGTTGCCTGCCAAGCAAGTGAGTCGAGATCTAAATGCGCTAGACCTTTCTCCTGACTTAACTGCTTAGCAAGCGTTGACTTACCTGAGCCTGAATTGCCAAAAATGATTATATTATGCAAAATACCACATCCTTTGAATAAATAACAAAAAATTAATCTGAAAAAGCGTATCAATTAAGTGCAAAATTTATATACGCGACGAACTGCTAATTCATTTTAGGATCTGATCTTTTAACGGCTTCGCCATCAGCATAGTTAGCAACTTCAGTAATGATGGCACCTTCTTTCCCTGCCATTTGCCAATGTCTTGAAAGTACTTCTTTTAAGTTAGTGAAAGTACCGGGCATGCCTTCAACAATATGCTTTGCTTCAACCTTACCATTCCAATGTACATAAGGAATTTGAACTTCTGGAAATTGCTTCATGTTATCTGGCCCCACTCCTGCAATATAACTTTTCCCCCACCGGACTAACCAACCTTCACGTTTAGCCGCAGTTTCTTTACCATCCACATGCCAGTGTTCTGCTAACATTTGGTTTGGTAGCAAGAAAATATCTAATAACATATAGAGATTCTTTTGGTTATTTTCATAGGTGATACCTGATAAACCTACTTCAGCGAAACGACCTGAATTATAATCCATCACCCATAGATCATCGCGAATACCGTCATATTTTGGGTAGCCGTGATAATCCATTAATATCAAAATGGCATCTTTAGCTTTCTCTGGTAAAAAATTACCTTTTTTATCATAAAAATAGGCATTGTCGAACTGAATACTATCTATACTAGCCGCTTGCGCTTGACTAAATACATGTAACTGAAATACACATAAAATAATTAATACCTGTAAAATTATTTTCACTATATTCTCCTTAATATCTATGATTTATTTAACTTTTCTATTTTACATTTTTTCAAAAATACAATTAAGAAATATTCTGTTAAAAGGTATTTTTTATTGTAATCTTTTCGTTTTTAATGCTTTTTACTTAACCTATTAGCCCAATTGCCTGCGTGAGTTTTATGACAGTTTTCCTCGGTGTCATAAAGTATATGGTTAGTGAAACTTTTAACGTGTATCCCCATACCAACCAGCTTATTTTGAATTAGGCTATTAAGTAAATTTTTATCATTACTTTGGGTAAATACAGCAAGCTGATCATTGCTTTCAAACACACAAACTATCTGCAAGCTGTTGGGAAAATTTGAGTAATTAACTAAATGGGTTAGCCATTGAAAACCTGAGACTTCTTTTAATGCTGTTTCACAAACATCGGTGAGTGCTAGTCTCAGTTGATTATCAAGTTTTTTATCTGTTTTACGCATGCTTACCTATTTCCTTAATGTGCCGATATTACGCGAATATGTACTTATACCAAACGGATTCAACCTTAAGCTTTAATCTCTGTTAATTTCAAAGTAAATATTTACGAAAGGCTTATAACTTTTTAACTTCTATCAGTGTTGATACTTCACTTTCACAAGGCTCTTCAAAGAAACTCACGACTTGATTAAATATTATTTCCGTATCAAACTTTTTCCTAGCCGGTTGCTCAATGCGCCTTTTGGCTAATCGTTTTAGACATAAATCATTACTTATTTTTAAGTAGATAAGTTCACTGCTTGCACCAATCTCCTGAACTAGTTTACTGAACCATGCCCGCTGTTTGTTCGTATTCGCAGGAAAGTCCATCACAACATTGGTCTTGGTTTTTAGTATGTTTTGTACATGGCTTTTTATTAACGGTTTTAACAAGCCAGAATAATGAATGTAATCCTCAAAAGAGTTTATTTTATTTGGATAAAGCGCTGCTAACCATTCGTCTTCTGCAATCAGTACACCATTGCATCTTTCGGCGACAATATGCGCTTCTGTTGATTTTCCTGCCGCCATTTTACCGCAAAAATATATCAATCGACCGACACTATTATCCATTTAACCTCCTTGCTATACGCTTAGCTTTTATATTTTTAACCATGATTGATAGGTAGGATTGCTATCTTTCATATCCATATATAACCAAACCATACGATCAACAAACCATGCTTTAAAGGTCATAATCCAGAGGTTACCTAGTATAACAATCCAAACATCTAGAGAGTAAAGACCATAAATAAAAAACGGTAAGCCCATCGCAGATAACACTTGCAGGAGTTGGCAAGTGTTAAGGTGGTGATCGGGTATCGTTTCATTTTTACGATTTAAATATATTCGCTCACCAAACGTGCCCATTGAAGCCCAGTTATTTGTACCTTTTGGCACCTTAAATAAACGAGGATTAAGCCAAACCCAAAGCAAGGACAAAGCTATAAATATCAAATAAAAACTGTCAAACCATGTTCTCGACCAAAAAGCGAGGGTGATTAAGGGAAGTGTTGTAAAGCGAGTATAAACACTCCAAGGGTTAGCGTGTCTTTGCCATGTTTCTTCGTCCATCGACATGGTTTTTTCAGCCCACTTAAGAACATCCATTAAACCTCCTTAAGACATTAACCTTGTTGTTTATTCGCTTGTGCTAATTGTTGTTTCAATTTATTCATCATTACTTTAACTTGCCGAGTAGAAGCGAATAATACTTCTGAAGGCTCGTTTCGAATAGCTGCATTCGCTTGCAAGAAAATGGTGCCATAACCGACTTCCATCGTTGGCTCACCGTGAAGTGCTTTAAAATTTGTAATAAAGGTTTGTTTTTCTTCTTTGGGGAATAATATCCAAACAATATCGAGTTGATCATCTTGAAAAACCAATTCAACCTGTCTTTCCTTACCACCATACATGAATCCAGAGCAATTAATTTGCTGCTGAGATTGCTTTGCTAAAGGTGCAGTTATTGGCGTTATATTAATCACATTAATGGCTGAACACATAAGCGACAAGTTCAGTTTTATTTGTTCTACATTTTGACCAAAAGCAAATTGCGAAGGCATTTCAAATGCCACCTCATTCGCCTGCGACTTCCCTATAGTCAATAATAAAAATACAACGATTACTTTTATATACATAGACTTCAGCTCCTTGTGAATTTTAAATTAAGTTTCTCTATCAGATTTCTGCAATATTTTATTAATTAATTTTGAAACTAACAAAGTAACAATAAAGCCCACAACTATATATACCACCACAAGTGGCACTTCTAATCCAGTCTTAAAAACGTCCCCATTTTCAAGTAAACAAACACCTTTCTGGTAATCAAAATTACCGTTTTTCGCTATACAGGGGTCTATTAGCAAAACATCATTTATCAACCAAATAATGCAAAGACTGACAAAAACACCGATAAACTTTGGGATTATACTTTTATTCATAACTACCTATTTTCTGGTAAAACATCTTTAATTTTTGCAGTAAATTCGACAATTTCTTCCGTGTTGAGTTTAGTGTTCACGCGAGTATTCGATGCCGGTTGATGTTCTAAGCTCACACCTTTTCTATGCTCTTTCGAGGGCCTGATGGGACGGGATGAAAAACCGCCACCGCAATTTGGACAAACATTACTCAGCACTGTATCTACGCATTCTTGGCAAAACGTGCATTCGTAGCTGCATATACATGCTTCTGTCGAAGTTGGAGGAAGCTCTTTATCACACCCTTCACAATTAGGTTTTAGTACTAACATTTCCCCTCCTCTTTTTAGTAAACATCCTGATATGGTTGTATCTCAACTTAAGCTTTCTTGACAAATTTAGCCGTAACCATCATTTCGCCAACACCATCAACTTTACAATCAAGTTCGTGATCTTTTCTATCTTTAATACGCCTAATAAGTGCTTTGGTGCCAATTTTAATCACTTGCGAGCTGGCTTTAATTTTTAAATCTTTAATGACAGTGACCTTATCGCCTTCAAAAAGCAATGTGCCATTAGCATCTTTTACTTCAATAAGGTCTTCTGCTTCAACTTCTGCTGGCAGCCATTCATAGCTGCACTCAGGACATATTAAATGATCTTGATCTGGATAAACGAATTCAGATTTACACTTTGGACAAGGGGGACAAGACATACATTATCACTTCTAAAAATTAATCATTGAGACGCTATTGTAGTGGGATAGGTAAACTATGTGCACGTAAAAAACTTAATTTATCCCAATAGCCACGCTGAAGAATAATCAAGCCATCTATTATTTTAAAAAAACCGCAGCCTCTAAGGTTAAGGGGATCACGCCATTCTAAAATAACCCACTCACCATCTTCAAAGATATTCTCGATAAGACAAACCATGTCCGCATCAGCAAACTCTTTCGCAAACATGGCATGAATGGCAGCTTTTCCTTCTACAGGCTCATTTGCTACTTGATGGTTTATTGCTGAATCGGCATAAAAGCTTGCAATTTTATCGGCATCACCTTCATTAAAGGCTTGCACCCATAGTTCAATTAACTCTTTTGGTTTCATGCTAACTCTACTAATTGATATTTTGTACAACCGAGAGGTTGGTTATTTAAGGTTAGGAAACATGGCTCATAACTGAACGATTTAAAGCCTTGTTTTTCCAATACATGTTTAGATGCAGGATTATTATCGAGCACATTAGCCTCTAACGTACGGATACCTAGCGCTTGGGCCTTAGTAATTATTTCAGATAAGCAAAGGCTTGCAAAGCCTTGTGAGGTAAACTGCTGTGCCACTCTGTAGCCAACACTAGCCTTATGTGCGGTAATATCCCTTAAATTTGCTCTCGCGACTATGAGGTCATCTTTGACTAAAACACCACAAATAGATACTCCTGAAGCCATTGCTTTAATTTGCGCTTCTATGTGGCTATAAATACCATTTTTGGAATAAAAGGCCTGCCCTCTTGGTGCAATCATAGATTCAAACCAAGCTTTATTGTCGAGTTCAAAGTCAAACAATAGTTGTGCATGTTGTTGGGATAATATTTCAAATTTCATCTAAATTAACTTAATTGCTAAGTTCATGTAACAGGGGTTAGTTGGCTAAATTTATTTTCATTTCAACGAGGGATTGCTCGAACCCTACTTTTTCATAAGCCCGGATTGCCGCTTTATTTTCAGCATAAACATCTAAGTATAAATCAGAAACTCCTTGAGATTTACTCCACTCAATTAGGCTTTCCATGATCAGTTTATTTATACCTAATCCTCTGTATTCTGGTGCAACATACATAAAGCCAAGATAAGCATGCTTGTTATGTTTTAGTGATTGCTTTGAATCTCTAATTTGAGCATAGCCAGTCGCTATAATTTGCTTATTACTTTCAGCAACAATTAAGTGAGAATCACTTTGGGTAATTAAATGCTGGAGATCATAATAAACAGCATCATGTGCCTTTAATGTTAAATTAAAAGGCCGCTCAGCTTCCACAACAGCTTGCTCTAGAGTTAGTAAAGATGCTTGGTCGCTGACCAAAGCTTTTCGAATAGTTATATTTTCCAATGGCTCACTCACTTTAAATAATGTACCTAAACGTTACTTACGGTTAGGTTCAAAAGAGTCATACCTTGGTAAGTTAGCATCAAGCTCTTCCCAGTTGGCTTTTGACGAAACAAAATTATGAGATATCGGCCTTTCACTGATATCTGAATCTAAAATCCCCAGTCTTATCCTAAAACGTGCAGGGTCTTGTTCATTAGCACTGTACACGGGTGAGCCACAACCAGTACAAAAATATCGATACCGACCCGGTTTAAAAGAAAACTGACTTAACTTGTCTTTACCTGAAGTAATTTCAAAATCACTCGCATTGATGAAGCCATTCGTTGCGTAAGCTGTACCGCTGTTTTTCCGACATAGAGAACAATGACAATGGATAATATCATTAATTTCACCGGTAATTGTTACCTCTATTTGGCCACATAAGCATTTTCCAGTATACATGGTTTACTATTTCCCCTGCTCTTATGATAAATAACGACTAAATCCTTTGAGGTATTTTTTATGCTTTAATCCCCAGACAATGTAGCTTTGTTTCACAAGTTCGACAACTCTAACTTAATAATTGTATAGCGCGACATTATGTATAAATTAGCGAAAACTGAGTATTCCTCCTCATATTATATAGAAAATCTTAATACTGATTCATCATACGCCTTATTTATCTGCAAAATAATACATAATAAAATTAATTTATCGTCAAAGTTAACACCATGATTAAGTTAGTATCAGGAGAAAGTTAGATGAAAAATACACTTAAAGTAAATGAGAGTTCACTAAGCAGTCAATTACAACATGCACGAGCCTTAAAATTACCTTCAAGAGAAGACATGCTTATGCGAGCCCCATCAGTGCAAAACTTTTGGCAGAATAACAAACAATTATTAAGTGCAGCATGGCAGGAGTGGGAAAAAAACAACAAAGAACACATATTCATTCCTGATACTTCACTGCTCGATGCCAAGCTACGCAATGCTATTTTGCAAGCATGGGAGAACCCAACAACAGAGCATGCTGTTCGAGATTTATGGCAAGAGGTTTCTCCTGGTGTTTATCATTGTCAGTTTTTTGATCCTCAGCGCCTAACTGAATTTCGTGGTTACCTTGAAGAGGTAGCAAACGCTGATATTCCTCTGCGCCCGCCTTATGGTATTGCACTAAATCGTCAAGGCGCCATGCTTGATCCTCGCTCTGAAGGTTTTCTTGCGGCACCTAGCTTCCAAAAGTTCTATCGGGAAATACTGGATTTATACATGCGCCCGATAGCACGACTGTTATTCCCAGAAGTCATGGGCTACGACACACAAACGTTTGGCTTTTCAATTCAATATCAGACAGGTATGGACACTTCTCTACGTCTCCACACCGATGCATCTGCGGCGACTTTGAATATTAATTTGAATGTTCCAGGAGAAGAGTTTACCGGATCTGAAGTTGATTTTTACGACCCAAATACAGGTAAAGTAAACAGACTAAATTTCACTCCTGGCAGTGCGATGATTCACCGAGGTAGTGTTGCACATGCGGCTCAACCGATAACAAGTGGTGAACGTACTAATATAGTATTATGGCTGTATGGAGATCGCCTGCAAATACCGAGAAAGGGTGAGAAAAATATGGATATTGATGCTCATAAACGTTGGACAGTACCCTCTTCTGAACCAGACAAGATTGCCCCATTTTAACACGAGCCATATCTTGTTGTTGCTGAATTGTTTATTGAATTTTTAACAATGTATATTCATAAAATACCGTTTCACTACCCTCATAAGGTCGCTCAATAAAGCCAAGTTTATTGAGCAATTTTGTTGACGCTACATTGTCGACGCCCACGCCCGCAATAAGTTTTTTTAAGTTATTCTCACTGTTAATAAAACCAATTAAGCCTTGCAGAAGTTCAGTACCATAGCCTTTACCCCAATATAATTCGCCCAGTAGGTAACCAATATGAGCCTCACCATCATTTTCAACATAAACAAAAACAAAGCCTAATGTTGCCTTGGTCTCCGCATGTTTAACAACAAATAAACGGCTTTCAGACACCATTTTTAGATACCACTGCTGGGCTTTAGCTATCGAATTTATATTGGCAAAGTAAGACGGTAGGTTTGCTACTACTGGTGGTGTAAATAACTCAGTTATTTCACTAGAAAGTTTTGTCGTTAATGTCTCACTGGATACTTCAACTACGGACAATCTTTTGGTTTGATAGGTTAAATCCACTATTGATACTCCCGGTAAAAGACAAACAAATGCACCGTTAATTACTACGACTGTTATAACATAATTGTTGATATAATCATGTTGACAGCTAAAGCACTCAACAGAATTTTCACTAACCAAACGAGCTGTTCATTTTGTGCTGCCAGCCTTAGTTTTGTGCCAATAAAAGAGCCGAATATTGCGCCAGCTACCATTGATACAAGTAAGGTTAAATTTTCAAAAAGTGATACCCCTAACACGAGAAATACCGGGATTTTGGCAACATGGCTAATGGTCATGAACATAGAGCTGGTAGCGATTATTTCGTCTTTTGAATTTAGCTCTTTAGTGAGTACGGTAAGAGACAAAGGCCCCGTTGCACCAACAATTAAACCTAAGCCGGTTTGAAGTAAACCAATAAGATAATAGCTCTCATATTTCTTTATAAATTTAGCAAAACGTTGACTCCAGAGATTGAGAAGAATATAGCCACCAATCGCAAACGGTACATACTCAGTAGATATATTTGATAGCAAAAAGCCAAACAACATTATCCCCACTAGCGAGCCAACCAAAAACTTAGGCAACAATGACCAACGCACAAACTCTAGTGAGAACAGCATTCTGGAGGAATTACTGGCTAGTTGAGTTATACCATGAATTGGAATAATCAAATTAGGGCTTAGAAAAATAGGCAGTACTGCAATTAATAACATACCACCGCCAAAACCAATAACGCCTGCGATTACAGAAGTAAAAAATGAAATAAGCCCAAGTATATATTCTATTTGCATATTTTATCCCTTACGCTAAAACGTACTGATAAACCTGCCCACCCTATGATATTAAACATTCTTTCTCTGTATTTAGATTGGCGGCAACTATTGTGAATAAGCATGTTTTTCAAAGAAGCGCATAGAGGCACTGGAAACCTCTGATGCTTTTTCAGGGCGCGATGCATTTAAACTGTGTTTACCACCCTCCACCTCGATATATTCAAACTCATGCCCTCTCGCTTTTAATTCAACGACAAACTCTCGCGACATATCCACCGGCACTTTTTCATCAGCTGAGCCATGTGCTAAAAAGAAAGGAGGATCACTCTTATCCAAATAAGTTATTGGCGACAACGCAGCCAACGCTTTTTGCTTATCTTGAATGTCAGTACTCTTAAATCGTTCTACAATTGCAAAGTTGTGATACTTAGCAAGCGTGTAATCCGCTATAGCGGGAGATTGTGAGATCACGGCTCGAACAGAGGAATCGAAGTCAGGATAAAGACCATTATCAGAAAACCTATCATCATTACCTGTAACTCCCACCATCACTGCCAAATACGCGCCAGCTGAAGCACCGTTAACGATAATACGTTCTGGATCAAGATTAAATGTTTCAGCATTTGCTTTTAAAAAACGAACGGCAGCTTTAACATCTTCAATGGCTGCTGGGTAACGATTTTTTGGTGCTAGTCGATACATGACACTCGCGGCAACAATACCTCGCTTCGCTAACGCCGAAATATGTTTATTGAAGCGGCTCTTATCACCTTTGATTAACCCTCCGCCGTGAATATATACCATCGCAGGTTGAGGTTGAGCACCCTTTTGTTCAGGTAACGCGATATTAATACTTAAGGTAGTTCCATCAACATCACCGATGGGAATATCAGTCTTTAAACCGGAAAAAGATTGGATCGGACTTGCCGCCAAAGAGCCTGTAGCAACAAATATGAAGAATAAAATGATAAAACGCATAGATTTCCTTAAGAGATAACGCGAAGTTGGTATCTATAAAATAATAAAAAGGAGTTTGTTTAACGCGGAGCAACAAAATTATAAACCTCCGCTATTGTAAGTAATAGCTTACTTGACGATATTATTACTCACGAGTTGGTCTTGCGTGATGATCACTTTAATTTCACCTTTTACGATTCCATAAGTCGTTTTATTAATTGAGACATCTTCCATTTTCATACCCATCATTTCAACAATCGCAGTAGTTTTTTCTTCGATTGTCGCTTGATTATTTTCTTTATCTATTGAAATTGACAATAACTCATCATGAATAACGGCATCCTTCATCATCTCAAGGCTCATCTTTAATATTTTCATATAGTCATCATATGGAATTTCTTTTTCTCCGCTATTATTGGCAGGATCCATGTCTATGATTATTTTACTACCTGGATATAAGTATTTTTCGAATACAGATACATCTTGGTTTTTAACCGCTTCCCTAAACTCTTCTCCAATAGCCATGACTTTAGCTTCATCTAATACAGGCTCAGAGAATACGCTTATTGAAGTAAAAATTAACGTAAGTAATACAAGTTTTAGTTTTTTCATTTTGATTTCCATATTGTGGTGAATAAAAACATAGCGGTTCATTAATGAGATAACATCGTGGCCTAATGGCTAAACGGAGTAATAATTAAACCGTAACCGTTAAATGACATAAAAGTCTAATTTTTACTCCACAGGCAAACATTAATCTATACCAGTTTGCCATTGAGTTAAATTTATATCAAAGTGGTGTTGCTCTCTATCAGTTTCACCTTATGAAACTATTACTCCAATCCAGCCATTAATCTAAAAATGTATAATTGGCTGTTAATATAAGCGCTAGCCTTATATATTAAACTTTGATGCTGTTAACCTGACTCAAAAATAAAATGATAAAAGAGATAAATACATGATTAAAAAGGTAGGTTTTATTTTTATTAGCATCATTTTACTTTGTTCAATTCTGTATGCGATCACACCAACCTCAACATTATTTCAATACATAATTAGCGCAGAAAGAAGTATCTCAGGGCTAAAAGTACAGAGCCTTAAGACGGGTGATCTGGAAATTGAATATCTTCGGGGAGGAAGTGGAACGCCACTAGTTTTACTGCATGGTTTTGGCGCGGATAAAGATAATTGGAATAGGGTTTCTAAATACCTCACAGAGCACTTTGATGTCATCGCAATCGACTTACCCGGCTTCGGGAACAGTACCGATAATATAGAGCTTGAATATGATGTCCTTTCGCAAGTTGCTAGGTTGAAACAAATAGTAGATGCTCTCAACATTAGAGAATTCAATCTAGCGGGAAGCTCAATGGGAGGCTACATTGCTGGAAACTTTTCTTCTCAATACCCTGAGCAAGTCAAAAGCCTTTGGTTAATAAGTCCATTTGGCGTGATCGGCGCACAAAAAAGTGAAATGTTCACGGCAATACAAAATGGTCATAACCCAATGGTTTTACCAAGAACAGAGTTAGAGTTCACGCAATTACTCGATTTTTTATTTGTTGACCCTCCGTACATCCCTGCACCAATTATCAAGCATTTAGCAATGAAAGCTGAGCAAAGGGTAACTTTAAAAACAAAAATCTTTGAAGAAATTCATAGAATGAAAGACAGACAAGCATACCCAGATTCTCCACTTGATGATGTTTTAATCAAGTACAATGGGCCTGTTTTAGTTTCATGGGGCGAAAAAGATCGAGTGTTACATGTCTCTGGAGCAAGTATTCTCAAGAAAGTTATGCCACAAGCCCAAGTTAACATCATAAAAAATGTTGGACATTTACCCATGATGGAAAAGCCAAAAGTAACGGCTGATGCATTTTTAACTTTCACAACAAAACCATAACACGCTTAATTAACAACTCAAATGGACGGCTATGAAATCAATAATTGATGTAAAATATTTGCTGGTATCACTCATACTTCTTACTGGATGTAGCTCTTATAGTGAAAAAGATTATGGTGATGCAAATTCCGGTGAAAAGGAATCGCTATGTGTCAATATGGAGCCAGCTCAAGAGCTTTTGTGCAAAGAAAGAGAAGAAAGTTTAATCATCAGTTTGGGGGCTGACAAAAATTGTAACCACCCCTATGAATATGAAAAAAACAAATGTAAGAATGCCCAAATAAAACAACAAAAATTACTTGATGAGTCACTTAAAAAGCATACCAATAAATAGTACTTATCACGCAGCTTTCAAGACGAGCAAATAACTGATACCTCTTTGTCTATGCATTAGCTAACCTGAGCTCGGCTTAACACATGTTTCTCTAACGTCTATTTTTACTGACTTCTGCGTTAAATTATCTTGCAATAGGCCAGCTATTGACGCGAAATTTGCCTTGAATTAAGTCAAACTATCACGTTAGAGATTGATTGAAATATTTATCATTTTATTTCAAGGAGTTAAAAATCTCTTAAACCGAGTTCAGGTTAGCTAAGAGCTGATATCGACATTTTCTTGTGGCGCTAACATTAATTGCTGATACACCAAGCCAGCTTGGGTACGATTATAAACCCCTAATTGTAATAGAATCGCTGAAACGTGTTTTTTCACGGTATTTTCTTTGATATCTAGTATACCGGCTATTTGTTTATTCAATTGACCATCGGCGACTAAAGATAACACCGTATATTGCTGAGGGGTCAGTTGCGCCAGCTGTTGCGCTAGCTGCTTGTGCTCTTGTGCTAATTTAGCGTCACTATTCATCGGCATATTTTCAGGTAACCAGGTATCACCACCAATAACGGTGTTAATGGCTTGCCCTATAGTTGCCAAATCAACAGATTTAGGAATGAATGCCGCTGCGCCAAAGTTAATTGCCTTTTGCATAATGTCAGGGTTTTCATCTGACGACACCATAATGACAATTAAGTCCGGATGATTATTTTGTAATTGAGTCAAACCTGTAAAGCCGTCATTACCGGGCATATGCAAATCTAAAAAGATAATTTCTAATTCTGGTGATTGTGAAATAACGTTAAGTAAATCACTAAAACTGGATGCTTCTTTAATGCCTGCATCAGGCATGCATACAATGACCGCTTGCTTTAATGCCGTACGAAATAAAGGATGATCATCAGCAATAACTACTTTCGCTTGGTTCATTACAGTACCTAAACTGGTTAAGTGAAGTAAAACAATGTTTTCATTATCAAAAAAAGAGCCGGTAAAAACCAGCTCTTTTTATATTTTGTCTATCTTTTAGAAAGTATAGCCAATAGTAAATGATACGGTAGATGGGTCACCATAGTAACCAATCAAGGTTGTATCGCCCCCTAATCCAGGAGCATAACTACCATCATCACCTTGTTCACCAACGAAGGCATAATTCCCTACTAGGTATTCTTCATCGGTAATATTTTTCCAATGTAGTGATGCTGTCCAATCACCATCATTGCTATACCAATTCACGCCAAAGTTGAGTAAACCATAACCGTCTTGTGTTAATAGGTTATCTGTAGGTGTTAAGTCATAATCACTACGATAGTAATAATTACTATTGATAACAAAGCCACCTATTGATGTTTCAATGTCATAGGTAAAGCCAACATTAGCGGTAGTATCTGGTGTGTTAGTAATGGTGAAAGTATCACTGATATCAATAGGATTACCTTCAGAGTCGAATGACTTTACTTCTTCAAATGAAGCATCAATCAAACCAACACTGGCAAAAAGATTTAAGCTATCTGTTGCGGCGTATTCAATTTCAAGCTCTAAACCAGATGCTGTTGATTGACCAATGTTACCTAAACGCTGACTTAACTCGCTACCATCACCGCCTTCAATAGGTAATACGGTAACAAATTGTCTATCGGTATGATCTAAATAAAATACTGTCGCATTTACACGTAAGTTATCGTTCCACTCACTTTTTACACCCACTTCAAATGAGTCAACTACTTCAGGATCAACCGCCGGCTCTGGACCACTTGCTCTAGGGTTAAACGTACCTGATTTAAAACCTTGTGAATAACTAGCAAAAAACATCATGTCATCTGAATATTGATACTCAACACCGACACGTGGTGTAAAGCGAGACCAATCTTCACTATCGTTTAACACTTCAGGGAAGCTGACATCACCTCGTTCATAGCCCGGCACCCAGCCATCTTCTGGATAAACCGTTTCAAATGCTAAGCCGTTATTTACATTCGCGACTTTTTCCTCTTCGGTATATCTAGCACCTAAAGTTAATGAAAGCTTTTCGGTAATATTATATGAGCCTTGAGCATAAACAGCATAGCTTTCACTATTATTACAGCCGGTAACTTCACGTGTTAAACCTGGTAAACCTAATGTTGTACCTAAGTGCTCTAAAATAGCGTCAAAATGGCCACATGACTCGCCATCAAAGTAATATAAACCAGACACGAAGCTTAAATTATCTGAGTCATAGTTTAGTTGAAACTCTTGAGTGAACTGTTCGTCATCATAAATGGCCGGTACGTCAAAAATTCGCTCTGCGGTATTATCAAAATCTATATTAGTTTTAGAGTAATTCTCACGGCTTGACGTAATCGATTTAACCGACCAAGTATCGTTAATATAATACTCAGCAGTTAAACTAAAGCCTTCTGATTCAACGCTATTCCACGTTGGCATACTTGTATAAGAATCATAAACACTGTCAGGAACTGGCGCTTCAGTTACTATACTCGGCAGTAAGCGGTAACCACCTTTGGCATTAGAGTCATCTTGTGTATTGTCATAGTTAAAACGGAAAAACCAATCATCTGTTGGAGTAAACTCAATCGTAACTCGTCCAGCAAAAACGTCTTTATTGTAATTTTCAAGATCTTGATTTTCTAAATCAGACTCTAAAAACTCACCATAACCATCTCGGGTTAAACTAGCTAAAGCAAAGCCAACATATAGTTTATCGTCAACTACAGGTATTTTACCTGCTACTTTATAGTCTTGACGTGCATAGTTTCCAAAAGTTGCTTCAAGGTCAAACTCCATATCACCCGACATTTTTTTGGTTACATACTTAATGGCGCCACCAATGGTATTTTTTCCATATAAACTACCTTGTGGCCCTCTCAATACTTCAACGCGTTCAACATCTAAAATATCTAATACCGCACCTTGTGGACGAGCGATGTAAACATCATCAACATAAATACCAACACCGGGTTCATAGCCCCAAAGCGGATCATCTTGGCCGACACCACGAATAAATGCCGTTAACGTCGAGTTAGTACCTCGACTAGCCTGTAATGTTGTATTCGGTGAAAACTGCTGCACCTCGGTTAAAACACTGACACCATTTTGTGCAAGTTGCTCCGCCCCTATGGAAGTTAAAGAAACAGGGACACTTTGTAAGCTTTCTAATGTTTTACGTGCGGTAACTTCAATACGCTCTAAACCTTTATCTTCTGCTGCTGGTGATGTATCAGCAGTTTCTTCTGCAAAAGCAATGCTACTTGTCAAAGCCGTAGCTATCGCTAAAGCTAGGTAACTTTTATTTATGTTGTAATGTTTCATAGGGGAACCCTTGTTTATAATTCTTTTAATTGAAGCTTGTTTTATCTTTATTATTTAGTTGTTTCGCCAACTAATAACACTCTATCTGATAAAAACGAAAAAATATTTAGCACTATGGTGCTATGCGTATCACTTTGTTTTTTATAATTAATATCGTGAATCACTATTTTTATCGGTTTAATTTCCAAAAACTGACAACATGCTTTGCTGTACTAATGGGAGCGGCTAATAAATAATCACCCTCTTCACCACCATGTTCAATTTCAGGGTTGACCATAATGCCGTGGCCCAGTTGTGTTATTTCAACCAATTCAACTTGTGTTTGCTGCTGCGTATCTTGCCAATGTGTCACGGTATAATCCGCATTGTTTTCAATAACAGGTGTTGATTTAAGTTGGAACAAGTCTCGCCATTGTTGAGCAAAAACAATGGAATTTACTGGGTTGACTATATTGTCTTTCATACCAGTCCATATAGATAATCTTGGCCATACGGTTTGATTAGGGTTTAGTTGTTTAACTTGTGCTACTAACTCACTCACTTTTTGTGAAGGGCCATTTTTCATACAGGAAATGCCAGTAATTAAACCGTCTGCACAAGGGAAAGGAATGCCGGCAACAACTGCACCTGCAGTGAATAATTCAGGATAATTCACTAGCATGATACTAGCCATGGCGCCGCCACCAGATAATCCGATGATATATACATGCTCACTGGAAAATTTGTTCTTCGCTGCCAGAATCATATTCTTAAGGGTTAAGCTTTCACCTTTATCCTTACCAAAGTCCTCAGCTGAATACCAATTAAAGCAACCTTTAATATTATTTTTTTCACTTTGCTGAGGTACGAGCAAGGAAAAATTATGCTTTTTCGCTAACCCCAACAAGCCGCTTTGCTTAGCTAATTGCTCTCCATTTTGCACACAACCATGCAATAAAATAACAAGTGCCGATGATTGCGCTTTAGGCTGGTAATAACTGGTTGTAAGTGAGCCTGGATTTTCACCAAATGTTGTCAGCAAGGTAAAATCTTCAGAAGCGATTGCCGAAAGGCTCAATGAAAAGCCGAGAAGTGAAATGAAGACGTGTTTCAATATTCGCATAAACTATTTATCCAATTATAATTTTATCTGCATAATGACTGACTTTGCTTATTTTTAACAATGGCACTTTAGTGTAAGCACCAATAAACCTATAAAATCATTTACTATATTTTTACTCAGTTGATTTAGAGAGGTTAAACCTAACATTGCCTTGTCATTGAACATGACTCTGAGTTAGGAAGAACTTAATCAATTTGCTATTACTTCTCTACTCTCGCAAATAATGAATAAAGCCTATAAACTTCAACTTTTAATTGAATTGGGAGTCTTTGTGAAAACAAAACTTATCACCAGAGAAGGGTATGAAAAACTCCAGCAAGAGCATAACCATTTATGGAAAGAAAAGCGCCCAGAAATAACTAAAATAGTCTCGTGGGCTGCAAGTTTGGGCGACCGTTCAGAAAATGCCGATTATCATTTTAACAAACGTGTATTGCGTCAAATCGATAGCAGAGTCAGGTTTTTAAGAAAGTTATTACCTGAACTAAAAATAGTCGACTACTCACCACAACAAGAAGGCAAAGTTTTTTTTGGTGCTTGGGTAGAAATTGAAAATGATGCAGGGGAAATAAAAAAATTTAGAATTGTTGGTCCTGAAGAAATATATGGTATAAATAAGAGTTATATATCCATTGATTCACCAATGGCACGTGCACTGATCAAAAAAGAAGTTGATGATGATTTTTTTGTACCCACACCCGATGGAGACAAAGAATGGTGGATAAAATCGATTAGCTATGAAAGCTAAAGATGTTATCCCTAATAGCTTTTAGTTGGCAGTCTACATAAAATAAATAATAAAAAGCATAAGGGATTCATATGACATTTCACCCTCGATATATTTTCGCTCCATCACTAAAAATATTCGCCTTACTTTTCTCCATTGTATTACTAAGTGGCTGTAACGGCTCGAGCGACGTACCTCCTTGCAGTCGCTCTGAAGATGCCTGTGTCGTTAATATAGCACCGCCTGAAATATGGTGGGATGTACCAAGTGCAGACTTTTCGGAAAATGCAGATAGACCAACAATCAGCTTACTCGGTAACAAAACAGAGTTACTTTCAGTAGGTGATGATTACCTTGAGTCTGGCGCAACCGCGCTAGATGAACAAGACGGAGATATATCTGCGCAAATTACTATTAGCGGTCAAGTTAATACAAGTGTTATCGGTGATTATGCCATCAGATATTCAGTCACCGACAGTAACAACCTCACCGCGCTGGAAAAAACCCGTATTGTGAGAGTCACCGGCAGCTCTGCTGAAAATTTTTCTAGGCGCCCATTAGGGACTAGCATTGCTAATTTCGGTTATTTAGAGCATTTACCGACAAATTACGGACAGAGCCTAACTGAAAAGCCACCGCTACTCATTTATTTACACGGCTCAGGCGGGAACGCACAATTTTCTAATTCAACCGATCCCACCTTGGCACTAGACTCAATTATTAGAAATCATGGCTTACCTAAACTTATTGAAGAAGATGAGTGGGATAACTCATTGCCTTTTGTTGTCTTAGCACCACATTTAGGCATAGTGGATAGTGCGGGTTATATGGAAAGAATTGATGCGTTCGTTGAATATGCCAAACTGACATACGAGATTGATACCTCAAGAATTTATCTGGTTGGTTGGAGCAACGGCGGTTTTCTTAGTTTTGAGTATGCTGTTAATTTCCCCGACAAAATAGCCGCTGTAGCGCCGATGTCATCGGGTTTACCCTACGAAAACATCGCAATACCGAGCTTTTTTTGTAATATTGAGAAAGTACCAATGTGGCTATTTCATGGCACTAAAGATGAAGTGATCAAGTTCTCAAACACCATTGCAGGATACGATAAAATTATTGATAGGTGCCAACCAAGCATTTTGCCAAGGGTCACCCTTATTGTTGATTCTGTACACTCAGCGCATAATGAAATTTTTGATCTGAGCGCCATGGTTGGCGGTAGCAGAGGCGCTACCTACGACACTAGGTTTGAACCTTATGACATCAGTATTTATCAGTGGTTACTTACTCATAGCTTAGAAGATAGGCAACAATAACAACTATTAATTAGCCTTTAACCAAGCTCTTTAAGACATTGAGCTTGGTGCTATTTCATTAACTTATTTCAATATTAATAAGCAAACTGAACACCAAGACGGATATTAACACCGCGCATAAAATCATCACCATCTAATTGGACAGTATCTAACGTTGAAGCTACATCAAGGTTGACGAACTTCATCATGGTAATACCTGCATTTAAATAGGCTAATTTTGAACCGGCTAAGTTACGGCTAAAACCGACACGAACACTGGGTAACCACCAACTATCTGCGGCATAATCGGCAGTGACAGATAACCACTGATATCTATCTCGCATTGGATCAACAACAGGATTGGCATCTAACTCCATGTGTAAACTCCACTGGCTATCCTGTGTATAAATGCCTGCGCCCAATTTAAGTTGACGTTGCATAGTAAATTCTTCGTGATAATCGAGTTCTTTATTAATTTGCTCGGAGGTATAACGTCGTCTATCTATTTCAGGAAACTCATATGTATGCTCAAAAAGGCTAGTCAGCGACATACCTATCTGATAGTTTTTTGCTGCCCATACCAAGCCTAAATCAAGATCAAAACCATTCTCATAGATAAAGTCAGCATTTTTGATATCATCAAATAATGCTTCAGAATCAGTAATATCTCCAATTCTTGCTGTTACATTTGTCATACCAACACGATAATAGCTAGGTTTTATCCCCCAGTATAACTTACCACTTTCATGAGCAAGTAACTCTCGGCTATAAGCAATGGAGGTTTGACTAATTTTAGTAGCCTTCACTAATAGTAAACTATCGTTATCTATAGTTAGCTTGATTTGATTATCTGCAGGGTTATAAAAAAGAGTAATTCCGCCACTTAAATCTAGCTCTTGGATAGGATCTGACTCATTAAAATCAGGGATTGTTTCTAATTGTGCTCTTGCCTGATCACTGTCAAAATTAATCGCTTCCATTATTCCCACAGCTTTAGCATTCCCTTTAAATGAACTACCAAAAATCAATGTACCGCCATATAAATCTTCGTTTAACACAAAAGTTGCGTTAGCATTCGCTTCTGCTTTGGCATAACCTTCAACTCTGATCAAGGCAAATAATGCTGCTGTTTCCACTACTTGATCTGTTATTTCATCAACCCTATCTTCTAATTCGGGATACATGTCAAATAAATCATCCCATGTATAGTCACGGATGGGGTGCTCTGGTGAAGGAGGCAAGTCTGATGGATTATCATCTGAAGGGGGAGTAAAATCTTCCCTTAACCGATCAATTGTTTCAAACAATTCATCTAAATCTCCATATTCAATGCCACCTCCTAGCTCGATTAAGCCTCCTCTCATTACGTGTGAATCATTTCGTTCAACGATCAAAGCCGCTGCAGCAGGATTTCCTGCATTAGATAATGCTTTTTGTGAATAATTTAAACTAGTGCCAAGTGGCTGAATATCAGCTAAAGCGAAAGTTGTTGGTAAAATAAGCAGTGTTACTAAAGCAACTCTGAATCTTTTTGATGTGAATATATTGGCTAATGACATTTGAGTTATATGCGTTTAATAAATATAAAAATAATACGTTTAATACTGTAATTTTATGTGAATATTCTAACACGACTGTTTATTGTCAGTACAAAAAAACATCGCTTCATTACAAAGCTATAACACTTTATGTTTTTTCATTTTTTACAAGCCTACTTCGAATTGGCACTTGGCAAACATCTAATACTGGTGGTGGTTTTTGATAAAAGAACTCATTTTCACGAGCACGACGTTTGTCTAATCGTTGTGAAAATTGTGCCGATTCAGTGTTTTCAACTTCAATAATAATGCGCTCTTTCTCCGGCACATCGCTCATTAATCGCATGCTAACAATCGCAGTGAATTCACGGCTATCAATTGCATGTTCACCTTCGATTACACTTGTACGCTGTATGGCTTGAATATGCTCCATACCATAAACAACTCGACCAAAAATGGTCATGATTTTATCTAGGTAACGCGGTGCTTGACCAATTACAAAATAAAAATGACTCGAAGCAGAGTCGGCTTCATTGCCACGTGCCATTGCTAAAGTGCCTGGACAGTGAGTTAACCATGCGCTTTCTTGATTATCACTTGCTAGTGCAAATCCATGCTTGAAACCAGTATTTTTAGCGAACAAGTCATTATGTTGCACGGAGGTGAATGCCCATTGTGCGTCAGTTTTAAATTCCCCTTCTATCGACAACAAAGAGACAGACTTATCTTGTTTACTACCATCTTTTGGACCCGCTTGAGCGACAAAACCATCAATAACACGATAAAATTTATTACCATCGTAAAAACTTTGCTTTACTAGCGTTGAAAATTGTTCAACATGTTTCGGTGAGAATTGCGGCGCTAATTCAATCACCACTTTTCCATGTGGCAAAGTTAACATTACCGTTTTATCTAAATCCAAAACTCGCCAAGGTGGGTCCATAACATTGTCGGCACCGCAAGCCGCGACAAACCAAAAGGCACAAATGACTATGGTCACTTTTAAAGATTTTTTCATGCTGATTACTTAGGTATAATAAATAAAAATTAACTATATCATTATTCTGGAGTTTTTCAGTGAACAAAAGTCTAGTCACTAATTTCCTTGCTTTAGCCTTTACTTTATCTGGCTTTGTTTTAGAAAATCACATTTTATACACCTTGGGCTTATTTGCTTTATCAGGTGCTGTGACTAACTGGCTAGCAGTCCATATGTTATTTGAAAAAGTTCCTCTTCTTTATGGCTCAGGAGTCATTCCTGCTCGCTTTGAAGAGTTTAAATTAGCTATTCGCCAACTTATGATGGAGCAATTTTTCACTAAAGAGAATATCGACCGTTTTTTATCTACCGGCTCAGGCGCTGCTAGCAGCATTGATTTAACTCCAGTGATTGAAAAAGTCGATTTAACCCTTGCCTTTAATAATTTAGTTACTGTCATTGAGAACTCTTCTTTTGGGCCTATGCTCGCGATGGTAGGCGGTAGCGAAGCTATACAGCCGATGAAAGAACCCTTTATTGAAAAAATGAAAGTATCAATAAAGGAAATTAGCCAAAGTGATCAGTTCAATAACTTGTTACGAGAAGAATTAGAGCAACCGGATATGATTGCCAACATGCAAGAAAAAGTCAGTGACATAATCGAAAAGCGCTTAAATGAATTAACACCACAACTAGTGAAGGAAATCATTCAAGCGATGATTAAAAAACACTTAGGTTGGTTAGTCGTTTGGGGTGGCGTTTTTGGTGGCGTTATCGGCTTAATTGCCGCCTTAACTAATAATTTTTAAAGTGAAAATACACTTTAGCCAGCTGTGCAAATAAATAGTTTAAAATTGCCATCAATTATCCTTAATTTTGCTGAACTTTTAAGCTATGCTTGCCACTCACTCTTTTGATTAATCCTATTGGTATAAATTAAGAGTGTTTAATTCATTTAATTTAACACTTACACATAAGGTACATTCCAGTCATGTTTGCTAGCTTAAAAGCTTTGCCTTCCGATCCTATTTTAGGACTATTAGCTAAATACCGAGAAGATTCTAACCCTAACAAAATCGATTTAGGTGTTGGCGTTTATAAAAATGAAGCCGGTGATACCACAGTACTTAATTGTGTTAAAAAAGCTGAGCAGCACCGTACCGATACCGAAAATAGTAAAGTGTATATTGGCCCAACAGGCTCAAGTCTTTTCAATGATGAAATGACCAAGCTTATTTTTGGCGCACAGCATAAAGTATTAATTGAGAACCGCACTCGCACAGTTTCTACCCCAGGTGGTACAGGAGCGTTACGAGTAGCGGCTGAATTTATAAAGTCATGCAAAGCCGGTGCTACCATTTGGGTAAGTAACCCTACTTGGGCAAATCATACCGGTTTATTTGAAGCGGCAGGTTTAACGGTAAAAACTTACCCGTATTATGACTACGAAAATAAAAACCTAGACTTTGACGGCATGCTAGCAGCATTGAAACAAGTCGCTAGTGATGATGCTGTACTTTTACATGCTTGTTGTCATAACCCAAGCGGTATGGATTTAAATCAAGAGCAGTGGCAACAAGTCGCTGAAGTCGCAAAATCGGTTGGTTTTACGCCAATTATCGATATGGCTTACCAAGGTTTTGGTCAAGGCTTAGACGAAGATGCATATGGTTTACGTTTAATGGCAGAATCTGTAAACGAAATGGTTGTTTGTAGTTCATGTTCAAAGAATTTTGGTTTATATCGAGAGCGCATTGGTGCTTGCACTATTATTGGTGAGAGCAGCTTACAAGTGGATATCGCCAACTCAGTATTGTTATCTGTTGTTCGTGTTATTTATTCTATGCCACCAGCCCACGGTGCAGCATTAGTTGAAACAATTCTTTCTTCTGATGAGTTACGTAATGAGTGGTACCAAGAGTTAGCTGAAATGCGTAACCGCATCAATGGCAACCGCCAATTAATTGTTGATAAATTGATTGAAAATGGTGTAACCCGTGACTTTAGTTTTATCACTCAACAAGCAGGTATGTTCTCTTTCTTAGGTATTACCCCTGAGCAAGTACAACAGCTGCAAGATGAATATAGTATCTACATGGTAGGTTCAAGTCGTATGAGTATTGCCGGAATCGCTAATAGTAATGTTGATTACTTAGCCAAATCAATTGCCAAGGTGCTTTAAATTAGCAGCGACTTGTAACAAGCTTTGTTACTTATTTCATATCAGGGCTAGGCATTTTTTATCTTAATAAGGTAAAATATTGCTTAGCCTTTTTTTATTAATTTTTAAACCTTTCAAGGAAAATCACGTGACTGTTCCTGGTAATCTTTTTATTCTTTCTGCGCCAAGTGGTGCCGGTAAATCCAGTTTAATCAAAGCATTGCTTGAGCAAAGTGTCGAAGCATCTTCAAGGCCTATGCAGGTTTCAGTTTCCCATACCACTCGTGATCCTCGTCCCGGTGAAAATAATGGCGAGCACTATCATTTTGTCTCTGTAGAAAGCTTCAAAAAACAAATTAAAAATAATGCTTTTTACGAATATGCTGAAGTATTTGGCAATTATTACGGTACTTCAGAAGCAGCCATTGACGCGCAGCTTGCACAAGGCATTGACGTATTTCTTGATATTGACTGGCAAGGCGCCCAGCAAGTACGCATGAAAAAACCGACGGTAACCACCATTTTTATTACACCTCCTTCACGAGAAGAATTGGAAAAGCGTCTACGAGGTCGAGGTCAGGACAGTGAGGAAGTAATTGCTCAGCGCATGGCGCAAGCACAAGGCGAATGTTCTCACTATCAAGAATTTGATTACATTGTTATTAACGATAACTTTGAACAAGCATTAGCGGATTTAACTACTATAGTGAATAATCAACGTTTAAAACGTAATCAACAAATTGCTCAACATCAAGCATTGCTAAACGAACTGATTAACTAAAATCATTCGAATAAAACTATTTAACCTCAATAACGCCTTTTACTTGCTAAATGCCTTAGCTGTCAGTAAAATGCACCGCTATTTTATAATTTAAGTTGGAGTGCCCAAATGGCTCGCGTAACTGTTGAAGATGCCGTAGAAAAAATCGGTAATCGTTTTGATTTGGTGCTAGTTGCATCACGTCGTGCTCGTCAAATTGCCACGGGCGGTAAAGATCCTTTGGTTGAAGTTGAAAATGACAAGCCAACCGTATTAGCTTTACGTGAAATTGAAGCTGACTTAATCAGTACAGCATCAATGGATACCTCAGATCGTCAAGAGCAAATTCAGCAAGATACTGCTGAATTAGATGCTGTTGCAGCTATCGTTGGTGACCAACCACAAGAACTAGGTTAATTAGCGGCAATAACTGCCCCAATTACCCTAAAGGCGCGTAACTTTTCTCTATTATTATAGAAAATAAGTTACGCGTTTTTTATTGCGCTTTGTATGGCATAGCCATCAAAGACAATTTCCTTTGCATTTAACGCAAAGCCACGTATTCTAAGTATATATCCTCAAGCCACCTTGAAGATGTTCAGATTTCTATTTCTTTTTTCGTCAATTTGGAGTGATAGGTGTATCTATTCGAACCATTAAAAGAATTAAGCGCAACTTACCTTTCAAAAGTACAGCTTGATCTACTTAAACATGCCTATATTGTTGCCCGTGATGCCCATGACGGTCAAATGCGCTCTAGTGGTGATCCCTACATAACCCACCCGGTTGCAGTAGCACTTAATCTGGCTAAAATGCATCTTGATCATGAAACCTTAATGGCTGCTTTACTTCATGATGTCATCGAAGATACCGAAGTCACCAAAGATGAACTTGCCGAGCTATTCGGACACACTGTCGCTGAGTTGGTTGAGGGCGTCAGTAAACTTGATAAACTAAAGTTTGATAACAAAGAAGAAATGCAAGCGGAAAACTTCCGTAAAATGGTTTTGGCCATGGTGCAAGATATACGCGTTATCTTAATCAAACTTGCCGACAGAACCCACAATATGCGCACCTTAGGTTCATTGCGCCCCGATAAACGCCGACGTATTGCCCGAGAAACTCTAGAAATTTATGCCCCAATAGCTAACCGCTTAGGTATACATGATATAAAGAATGAATTGGAACTATTAGGATTTCAAGCACTTTACCCTATGCGCTCTAGAGCGTTAAAGTCTGCGGTAAAAAGTGCTCGTGGTAATCGTAAAGCCATTGTAGATAACATCCAAGAAGAAGTCTTAGCCCGCTTAGCTGAAAGTAATATTGATGCTCAGGTGATAGGCCGAGAAAAACACCTATATTCTATATATCGTAAAATGTTGAACAAAGAATTAATGTTCAACGAAGTTATGGATATTTACGCTTTTCGCGTTATTGTTGGCGATAAAATGGATGATTGTTACCGCGCCTTAGGTGCCATGCATAATTTATTTAAGCCGATTGAAGGCCGTTTTAAAGACTATATTGCTATCCCTAAAACCAATGGCTACCGCTCTTTGCATACCTCGCTAATTGGCCCTCATGGTATTCCGGTTGAAATTCAAATCCGAACCCAAGACATGGACCAAATGGCTGATAAAGGCGTTGCCGCCCATTGGCTTTATAAAGAAGGTGGCGGTAATACCGACACTACAGCGCAAATGAAAGCGCGTCGCTGGATGCAAAGCTTACTCGAGTTACAGCAAAGTGCGGGTAGCTCTTTTGAATTTATCGAAAATGTTAAATCAGATTTATTCCCTGAAGAAATTTACGTTTTCACCCCAGAAGGTCGCATCATCGAATTACCTATGGGCGCTACGGCAGTTGATTTTGCTTACGCAGTACATACCGATGTCGGTAACTCTTGTGTCGGCGTTAAAGTTGACAGAAAACCCTACCCAATGAGTCAAGCTCTGGATTCGGGTCAAACAATTGAAGTAGTGACTTCTGCAGCAGCAAGACCTAATGCGACTTGGTTAAATTTTGTTGTGACCGCTAAAGCACGTTTACAAATTAGAACTTATCTAAGAAGCCGTGAACAAGCTGAGTCTAAACAACTTGGCCAACGATTATTAAGTCACGCTTTAGGTAAAGTGAAACTCGAAGATATTAGCGAAGAGAAAGTTGCCGAAGTCGTTGAACAAAGTGGCAACGAATCATTTGATGAGCTACTCACAAATATTGGTTTAGGTAATGCCTTAAGTATAGGTATTGCACGACGCTTAACCGATGAATTTACTGAAGATAGCGACTTAACGCCTAGTAATAGTAAAACCAAAATGCCCATTAAAGGCACTGAAGGTATGCTAGTCAGTTATGGTAAATGCTGTCGCCCTATCCCAGGAGATACAATTTTAGCTTATCTCAGCCCAGGTAAAGGGTTAATGGTGCACCAACAGGGCTGTCGTAATATTAAAGGCCATGAGCAAGGCGGTTTATTCCCAGTAAAATGGGATAAAGATATCGACAGAGAATTTATTGCTAAACTAAGAGTAGAAATCATCAATCACCAAGGTGCGCTCGCTTTACTTACCAATGTCGTTGCCAAATGTGGCTCTAATGTCCATAGTTTAAATTCAGGCGAGAAAGATGCTGGCCTTTACGTAATTGACATGGAAATAACTTGTCTAGATCGAATACATTTAGCCGATATAATCCGTAAAATTAAAGTAATGGTTGATGTACAACGCGTTATTCGAAATAAGTAACAATTAGGAACTAATATGAAAAGTATCATTAATACTGACCAAGCACCTAGTGCAATCGGTACATATAGCCAAGCTGTAAAAGTAAATAATACCGTTTATTTATCAGGACAAATTCCACTAGTACCAAGCACTATGGAAGTAGTCGAAGGCGGTTTTGCCGAACAAACTGAGCAAGTGTTTAAGAACTTATCAGCAGTATGTGAAGCAGCAGGTGGTACCATCAATGATATGGTGAAAGTTAACATCTTTATGACCGATCTTAATAATTTCGCCACAGTAAATGAAATTATGGCTAAATACTTTCAACAGCCTTACCCTGCTCGTGCTGCGATTCAAATTTCAAAATTGCCTAAAGCAGTAGATATTGAAATTGATGGCGTCATGGAACTGCCAAACTTAAGTTAATAAATAACAAAGATACTAAAAATGACACCAGAAAGACTACAGCGTATTAACACCATGCTGGATAAACGCCAACCTGACCTCACAGTGTGTATGGAAGGGGTTCATAAAACCCATAATTTAGCTGCCGTAGTACGAACCTGTGATGCCATTGGTGTCAGTGATGTACATGCCGTATGGAAGAGTGAAGAAGCTGAAGTGCGTGGCGGTAGTGCTGCGGGCAGCCAAAACTGGATTGACGTTCATAATTATCACAGTACCGAAGACGCTATTAACACCTTAAAAGCTCAAGGAATGCAGGTGTTAGTTACTAACCTTTCTGATACTGCGGTAGATTTTCGTGAAGTAGACTACACCAAACCAACTGCAATTATTTTAGGGCAAGAAAAATTTGGCGCTTCAAAAGCCGCTCTAGCATTAGCAGATCAAGATATCGTTATTCCTATGGTTGGCATGGTGCAATCATTAAACGTTTCCGTCGCTTGTTCCGTGGTGTTATATGAAGCGCAGCGTCAACGTCAGCTGGCAGGCATGTATAATAAAGCAAGCCTTAGCCATGAGCGCAGACAACGCACTTTATTTGAAGGTGGCCACCCTATCTTCGCCGAAGCTTGTCAGCGCAAAGGATTACCATACCCTGCTATTGATGAAGAAGGTCAAATTGTCGCTGATGAGTTATGGTGGCAAAAAATGCAGATGGATAAAAGTGCCTGGCAACATATTGATGATTAACTGGCTTAGCCAACTATAACCAGGTAATTACTTTATGGAAGCCTTAACCAAGTTATCACAAGTTGCCCTAACTACTTTTAAAGGTGTAGGGCCGAGTATGGCGGCAAGGCTTGAAAAATTAGGCCTTATATCAGCTCAGGATTTATTATTTCACTTACCGCTTCGCTACGAAGATAGAACCCGTGTAACTTGCGTTCGAGATTGTCTGGCTGGCACTCATACCAATATTATTGGCGAAATCACCAACAATCAAATTACCCACGGTAAACGACGCATGTTGGTGGTTGATTTACATGATGGTACCGGCAGTGTTCAACTGTGCTTTTTTAGTTTTTCCGCTAGTCAAAAAAATAGCTTACGTGTCGGTCAAACTATTCGCTGCTATGGTGAAATAAAACGAGGGCCACGCGGTTTCCAAATCGTCCACCCAGAATACAAAGCGCTTGATGATGACCGGGAACTAACTCCCGTTGAAGAAACACTTACTCCTGTTTACCCAACCACGGATGGTTTAAAACAGCTTTCTCTACGTAATTTAACCGAGCAAGCGTTAACTCGTCTGCAACGGGGGCAAGTTGAAGAATTACTGCCAGCGAGTCTTTTTGATGAAAGCTACTCTCTCGCCCAAGCGTTAGCTGTTATTCATAGACCGCCACCAGAAACTTCTACTAGCGACCTTGAAACCGGAAAGCATCCCGCGCAGCAACGGCTCATTAAAGAAGAATTACTTGCCCATAACCTCAGCATGTTAAACGTTAGGCAAAGTAGCGATATTCATCCTGCCATTTCACTGAGCATTGATAATGCCGTTGAAAATGACTTTTTAGCGACACTACCTTTCTCCCCCACCAATGCGCAAGCACGTGTTGTTAAAGAAATTAAAGCGGACTTAATTAAAGATCATCCCATGATGCGCCTGGTTCAAGGAGATGTTGGCTCAGGTAAAACCTTAGTCGCAGCGCTTGCGGCGCTAACAGCGATTAGTCAAGGCTATCAAGTAGCGTTAATGGCGCCAACAGAAATTTTAGCTGAGCAGCATGCGATAAACTTTCAGCAATGGTTCGAACCTTTAAATATTCAAGTGGGTTGGCTCGCCGGAAAAACCAAAGCTAAAGCGCGTCGTGAAGCATTAGCTAATATTGCCAGTGGTGAGATGCAAATGGTGATTGGCACGCACGCTTTATTTCAAGCGGACGTCGCTTTTAAAAACTTAGTATTGATCATTATTGATGAGCAGCATAAGTTTGGCGTACAGCAGCGACTTTCCTTGCGAGAAAAAGGCGAGTTTAACGGTAACTATCCACACCAGTTAATTATGACCGCGACGCCAATTCCTCGAACACTTGCCATGACGGCTTATGCCGACTTAGATACTTCAGTAATTGATGAGTTGCCACCTGGGCGCACGCCGATAAATACGATTGCTTTACCTGACTCTCGACGCGATGATGTCATTGAACGTATTCGTCAGGGGTGCACTCGTGATAATCGCCAAGCGTATTGGGTATGTACTCTGATTGAAGAATCAGAAGTATTACAATGCCAAGCTGCTGAAGATACCGCGGTGATGCTAAAAGAGCAATTACCTGAGCTCAATGTTGGCTTGGTGCACGGACGAATGAAAGCCGATGAAAAGCAAGAAATTATGGATGCTTTTAAAGCGGGTGATCTTCATTTACTTATTGCCACCACAGTGATTGAAGTAGGTGTTGATGTGCCTAACTCCAGTTTAATGGTTATTGAAAATCCAGAGCGTTTGGGTTTAGCTCAGCTACATCAATTGCGTGGCCGGGTTGGTCGTGGCTCTGTCGCCTCACATTGTGTACTTATGTATAAAGCACCACTTTCAAAAACCGCCACTAAGCGCATGGCAGTGTTGAGAGAAAGTAATGATGGTTTTGTTATTGCCGAAAAAGATCTCGAAATCCGAGGGCCAGGTGAGCTGTTAGGTACCAGACAAACGGGACTAGCCATGCTAAAAATTGCTGACTTAGTGCGTGATGGTTATTTAATTCCTGAAATACAACAAAAGGCCTACTTGTTATCTCGTCAACACCCAGAATGCGCACAAGCACTTATTCAGCGTTGGTTAGGTAATAAGGAGCGCTTTTCTAAAGCTTAACGTTTTTCTTATCACCAAAAAAAACTGCCAAACTGTAATCAGCTTGGCAGTTAAAAAGCATGAAACACACAATGAATTAGGGTACGAGCATTGTGTAATTAATATGAACAGCTATTTAGCTAAAAAATTTCAATTAATCGCTTATCTGCTCATTAATTAAATTTAATGGGCTTCATCCCAGTTATCACCTACACCAAATTCTGCAATTAATGGCACGCTGAGTTCTACAGCATTATTCATCAACTCAACCAACTTGGCTGTGGTTTCTTCAAGGATATCTTGATGAATTTCAAAAATTAATTCATCGTGTACTTGCATAGTCATTTTGATGCGATCATCATTCTTCTCTGTTAACCACTGTGACACGGCTAACATAGCTTTTTTGATAATATCGGCTGCTGTGCCTTGCATAGGTGCGTTGATCGCAGCACGTTCAGCAGCTTTTTTACGCATACCGTTTTTAGCGTTAATATCAGGCAAAAATAAACGGCGACCATATAAAGTTTCCACATAACCTTGCTCGCTCGCTGTTTGACGTGTGTCTTCCATATAGGTTAATACGCCAGGGTAGCGCTGAAAGTACTTATCTTGATATTCCTGTGCTTGATGGCGGCCAATATTTAATTGCTTTGCTAAACCAAATGCTGACATACCATATATCAAACCAAAATTAATGGCTTTAGCACTACGTCGTTGATCACTAGTTACCTCATCTAATTCAACAGCAAAAATTTCAGCGGCAGTAGCGCGATGGATATCTTTGCCTTCACTAAAGGCTGTAACTAGACCTTTATCGTTCGATAAGTGCGCCATAATACGTAATTCAATTTGAGAGTAATCGATGGCAACAATTTTATGATCTTTCGGGGCAATAAAAGCTTGGCGTATTTTTCGCCCTTGCTCGCTACGAATTGGAATATTTTGTAAATTTGGATCCGTTGATGATAAACGCCCTGTCGCTGTGACGGCTTGGTGATATGAAGTATGTACTCGACCGCTTTTATTACTCACCATTAGTGGCAGCTTGTCTGTATAGGTTGATTTTAATTTGCTCAGACCACGATTTTCTAAGATGATTTTCGGCAAAGGATAGTCTAACGCTAACTCTTGCAGTACTTCTTCTGCAGTAGATGGCGCACCTTTAGGTGTTTTTTTGATGACCGGGATTTTCAGCTCTTCAAATAAAATCTGCTGTAATTGCTTTGGTGAACCAAGATTAAAGCTTTTACCGGCTAAATTATGCGCTTCAATTTCTAGTTCATCTAATCGTTGGCCAATTGTTTGGCTTTGCTGATCGAGTATATGACTATCGATTAATACCCCTGTTTGCTCCATCTTAGCCAGCACAGGCATTAACGGCATCTCGATATCCCTATACACACTTAATTGCTCTGGGAGTTGCTCAAGTGCTGGAAAAATTGCTTGGTGCAAACGTAAAGTAATGTCCGCATCTTCGGCAGCATAATGGCCAGCTTTGTCGATATCAATTTGATTAAAAGTTAATTGTTTCGCACCTTTACCGGCAATATCTTCAAAATGTACGGTTTTATAATCAAGGTATTTTAACGCTAACGCATCCATATTATGACGAGTAGCAACGCTGTTATAACAATAGGATTCAATCATGGTATCAAAGTCTACACCTTGTAATTGGATATCGTAATGACTAAGCACATTGGCATCATACTTGAGGTTTTGACCTATCTTTTTAATGCTGTCACTTTCTAATAATGGTTTTAATTGCGCTAATACCCAATCTAGATCTAATTGCTCTGGCGCGCCTTCATAATCATGCGCCAATGGCACATAAGCCGCTTTTCCTGCTTCAACAGCAAAAGACAAGCCAACCAATTCAGCTTTCATATAGTCAATACTGGTGGTTTCAGTATCAAAGGCAAATGCTTTACTATTATTTAATGTTGCTAACCAGTTTTCAAAACTGCTTTTATCGAGAATGATATCGTAGTCGCTGTTTTCCACATCCACAGTGGTAACCTCAACCGCAGCAGAATTACTCGAGGCCGTTTTACTTGCCGATTGTTGACTGTTAGTGTCACCTTCACCTTTGGTAATGTCAGCGAGTAAACGTTTTAACTCCAAATCTTTATAAAGGTCAGTTAAAGTTGCAACATCAGCTTCAACAGGCGCTAATTGTTCAGCTGTTTGTTCAAGCTCAACATCACATTTAATGGTGGCTAACTGATAAGATAGCGGTAATTGCTCAAGCGCATCACGTAAGTTCTCCCCAATCTTACCTTTAACTTTATCGGCATTGGCTATCACTTCATCTAGTGTGCCGTGTTCAGTCAACCATTTAACCGCAGTTTTAGGACCACACTTAACTACACCCGGAATATTGTCGACTTTATCTCCCATTAACGCTAAATAATCGATAATTTGATCGGGACGCACACCAAATTTCTCAACAACGCCCGCTTCATCCATTTCAACATCAGTCATGGTATTAATCAGTCGAACATGCGGTGTTACCAACTGCGCCATATCTTTATCGCCAGTAGAGATAACGGTTTCTATACCTTGTTCACTTGCTTGTTTTGCCAGTGTACCGATAACATCATCGGCCTCAACGCCTGGGATCACTAATAAAGGTAAACCCATGGCCGCAATTATTTCATGCAATGGAGCAATTTGACTGCGCAAATCATCCGGCATAGGTGGACGGTTTGCTTTATATTCAGGATACATATCATTGCGGAATGTTTTGCCTTTGGCATCGAATATCACCACCACATTACCATTGGGGTAATCTTTTTTCAGGCTGCGGATCATATTTAATACCCCAGTGATCGCCCCTGTCGGACGACCATCGGCAGTCGATAATGCTTGTAGATAAGGAACATGATATGCACGGAATAAGTAAGATGAACCGTCGACTAAAATAAGTGGGGATAATGCAGAATTTGCAGCTAAAGTTGTCATAAAAAAGCACACTAAGATTGAGTATGCGCTAAGCATGCCACAAAGCAGCCATTTGCTCTACTGTCGAGTGACTATTATCACCTTACTTTTGTGGATAACTTTGTTGACAAGCGCAGAAAAACGCCAGAACAGGAAACATCGCTATTCTGGTGATTTCATTTATTTGTATGATTTTATTGAAAAAAGGTAAGAACAAAATCCTTCTAGCACACAATATTTTTTATTTTTGTTTTTGTGGATAAATATATTTATCTCCGTTACTTTTTCTTTTTATATTTTTGTACAAAAATACAAGCAGTAAAAATAACGTGCTAAGAGATTATCAGATTTTCAACGCATTACTAGTCAAATATTAAACTTTTTTTAAAGACTTTTGACGCCTGCAAAGAACAAAAAAACATAAGCCATAATTGGCGCGACCTAACAACTGTTCAACCAGTCAGTTTGACTAAAAGTTATTTTTAAAATTTCATATTTCTGTAATCTGTTTCAGTTTAGGGTGGTTATAAAATGGTAAACATTTTACACTGTAATAAATTAGTTATGCTCATGTTAATAACATGGGTATTCTTATTCAAACTACTGCTAAAAATATCTTATCTAATTAATGGAGTGTTAGATGCCGGTAATAAAAATATACAAAAAACTAAGCGCCTTTCAACGCGTCATCATTGCTCTGATATTAGGAATTAGTACAGGTATTTTTGTTGGTGAGCCAGCAGGTGATCTTGAAGTGATTGGTAATGTCTATATTAGATTATTACAAATGACGGTTTTACCTTATGTTTTAGTCTCAATTATTGGCGGCTTAGGGCGATTAGACAGTGACATGGCTGGCCGAATTGGTATGCGTGCTGTGAAAGTCATATTAATTATGTGGCTGTCAGTGATGCTGACACTCTTACTCCTGCCATTGGCTTATCCTAATTGGCAAACAAGTGGGTTCTTTAGTACTAGCATGGTAGCCGAGCCTGCCACCTTTAACTTTATTAAACTTTATATTCCTAGCAATATATTTGCTTCACTGTCTGAAACAGTTGTTCCCGCAGTCGTGCTTTTCTCCCTCTTGATGGGGGTAGCATTAATTCAAGTTAAAAATAAAGAGACCTTATTAAATCTAACCACTAATGTTGGTGATAGTTTAATGAAGGTTGCTTCTTATGTGGCTAAATTAGCCCCACTAGGGATTTTTGCTATTTCCGCTTCAGCCGCCGGCACCTTAGAAGTTGAAGAGTTAGGAAGGTTACAGGTATTTTTATGGGTGTATATCACTGCTGCAGCGCTGTTAGCTTTTGTTTTTTTACCGTTATTAATTCATTGGGCAACACCATTTTCTTACCGTGAAATTTTATCCACAGCGGGTGAAGCAGCTATTACCGCGTTAGCTACTGGAACCGTATTGGTAGTACTGCCGATGATAATCGAGCGCAGTAAAGAGCTATTAGCGAAACATAATATGGAGTGTGAAGAAACCGACTCCACTGTCGATGTCATGGTGCCAACCGCATACAGTTTTCCTAGCACAGGAACTTTATTAGGCCTTGGTTTTATTTTATTTTCAGCCTGGTATGTTGGTACTCCGCTTGGTCTAGATCAATACATTTCCTTTGTTATTATGGGAGCACTCACCGCCTTTGGTAGTATGGCGGTCGCCATCCCATTTTTACTTAATTACTTTGATTTACCCGCCGACCAATTCCAACTATATCTTTTAGGCAGTGTCGTAACCGCTAGATTTGCAACAGGTTTAGCAGCATTACATGGCTTTGTAGCAACCTTATTAGTTGCCTCTGCAGTTTTAAAAAAGATGAAATGGCATAAATTAATGCAAGCCATTGGCGTGCATTTGGGTATTACCTTTGCTGTTATGATTGGAGCTGGCTTTACTTTGAAAGCGTTAATTCCTTATAAATATGAAGGTGTACAAACGTTTGAGTCAATGCAGGCAATGAATACCCCTGTTAAGGTCGATTCGTATAAAGAACTCACACCGCTCTCTATTGATGAGCAGCAACAACCCAGATTAGATATAATTACTGCCAGAAAAAGTATTCGTGTTGGTTATTATAAGGCCAGTCTACCATTCGCATTTCGTAATAATAATAATAGTCTCGTGGGCTATGACATTGAACTATTGAATGAACTAGCGAAAGACCTTAATTTAAAAATTGCCTTTATTTATTTAAAAGACTACGGAAAAGAGGCTGAGCTACTCGCGAATGGTAGTGTTGATGTAACTATTGGTGGTCGTCCTATTACCCCGAGAAAAGCCTTATCAGTCTCCTTTTCAGAGCCTTATACCTACCATACAGCAGGTTTATTATTAAGCGATTCAAAACGTGATGCTTTTGCTAATTTATATGATATTCGCGCCATGAAAGAAGTAACGATAGGCGTTGGTAGGAGTACTTACTATCAGCACTGGGCAAAAGAACATTTTCCTAATGCGACTATTGTTGAAATTGATGATATTAGATCGTTTTTAAAAGGAAGAACTCCTAATGTAGACGCGGTTTTATTTTCCACTGAAGTAGGCTCAGCGTGGTCAATGCTTTACCCTGAGTTTTCTGCCATTATTCCTAAAGGTCTAAAACTCAGAGCTCCTGTTGGCTTAGTTTTACCAAAAGGACAAGCTGACTATGTGCAATTTATTGATACCTGGTTGCAGCTCAAAGAAGATAATGGCTTCCAACAAAAAGTCTATGATTATTGGATTCTAGGGCAGAACCCTAAAGCGAAAAAACCTCGATGGTCAGTTATGCATGATGTGCTTGGTTGGTAATCTTTTACTTAATTTCAGTTATAAACTAGATGTCAGCCTCAAAGCGTTCACTCTTTGAGGCTGACAATTGCTTAAAGAAAAAGCTAATCTACTGCCACAGCCTTGGCGTTAGGTCGACGAGGATCTGCAGCGCCAAAATAAAGCCCCTCTTTAATCAAAATACTTTGCAAGCTGCCTAACGAAGTAGATATTTGAACGTCATAGCCTTTTTGTTGTAACAAGGCTATCGAATCTGCCGAAATACCTTGCTCTACATACAAAATATCTGGTTGCCATTGGTGGTGAATACGTGGCGCATTTGTGGCCTGAGATATTGACATATCAAACCATAATACATTCACTATTTGTTGGAAAACTGAAGTAATTATTTTACTACCTCCCGGTGTCCCTGTGGCTAAATAAGGTTGGCCATCTTTTAGCACGATCGTTGGTGTCATAGAGCTTAATGGCCTTTTTTGCGCTTCAATAGCATTAGCTTGCCCGCCAACTAAACCATAACTATTAGGGCTACCGGGCTTAGCCGAAAAATCATCCATGGTATTATTCATTAATAACCCAGTCCCAGGAATAGTAACGCCACTACCATAATAGTGATTAAGGGTGTAAGTATTACTCACGACATTCCCATCTTTATCAACGACAGAAAAATGTGTGGTATCTGGACTTTCATACTGGCTAGGCTTGCCTGAATGTACCTGCGTGGAAGGAGTCACTTTACTTAGGCTTATTTTCTGGCTTAGCGCTTTAGCATAAGCCTTGCTAGTAATCCCCTTATCCGGTACTTCAACAAAGTCTGGATCACCTAAGTGTTGGCTTCGATCGGCATAAGCGCGTTTAAAGATTTCAGTTTGGTAATGCATCATGGCAGCGCTGCCTTGCGCGATACCTTCTAATGGTAACTGCTCTAACATATTCAGCATTTGAACTAGATGAACGCCCCCTGAACTTGGCGGCGGCATAGTAAAAATGTCATAGCCATTAAAACTACCTTTAATCGGTGTAATTTCTTTTACTTGATAATTACGCAAATCTTCTAAGGTGATATAGCCTTGCCCTTGCTCCATTGCTGAAACTATTTGACTCGCGATATCACCTTGATAAAAACCTGAAGCTCCTTCCTCGCTCAAGTATTGCAGAGTACCCGCTAAGTCAGGTTGCTTAAATAATTCTCCCGCTCGATATAATTGACAATTTTCTTTAAAAAATACTCGGCAAGTCTCCGAGTCTTCTTGCATACGCTTATGCTCTCGGCCAATAATTCTCACCATATCATCACTAACGATAAAGCCTTGTTGAGCAATTTTCAGTGCTGGCTCTATTAGCTCTGCAAACTCCATGGTGCCATAATGACGTAAAGCATACTCAAAGCCGGCTACAGTACCTGGAACACCTGAGGCGGCGAGTGACTCAAGCACTTTATGGTTGTCAACATTCCCCTCGCTATCAAGAAACATGTCAGCTTTTGCGGCTAAAGGTGCTGTTTCTCTATAATCGATAGCAATAGTTTTTTTAAGGTCTTGCAGATAGACCAACATAAAGCCGCCACCCGTTAAATTGCCAGCTCTTGGCAACACCACAGCTAACGCAAAACCTACTGCTACAGCAGCATCAACCGCATTGCCACCACGACGTAATATTTCAGCGCCAATATTGCTTGCTAATTCGCTTTGGCTTACCACCATTCCCTTGCGACCAATAACGGGATGGTGAATATCGTAATAATTAACAATCTTATTAAAATCGGTTACTGGAGGCGGTGTAATATTAGTTGTCGGTACTGTTTTCTCACATCCTGCTAACAGTAAAATTGATGAAGAGCATAACGCAACTGCTGATATGAGAGCACGAAAAGATGGTTGATTCACTAGTCATTACTTCCCGTGGTATTCATTAATATAAGCTTGACTATGCTGACTGATACTCGCATTGTAGGCTTTTTGTAATGACGGTAAAACCACTTCATCTGCTTCGCCGGTTAGCTCATCCATAAAGACTTTTTTAGCTTCAGTAGCAAGCACCAGAACATTGTCATATTTGCTATGACAAAAAGCCGCAAGAAAGCCTTTACCGTAAAAAATATCATTTTCTGCCGCGGTTAAATCAACACCATCGACTTTCATGTTTTGTAGGCAAGCTAACCAAGAGTCTATTACCGGACGCCACTTATCACTTTTTACCGAGGTTGTACCTAGATTAATTACCGGTAAATCTTGTCTTTCATGACGCTTAAAATTATATGAATGATTGTCATAAACGATACATTGACCAAAATCAGCCTGTAAGGCTTCAACAATCGCAGCAACAATACGATAAAACTGTGCATGTTTAGCCTGACTTTGAGCAATAGTTTCAATACTTAGTGGCTCTTTCCATACATCAACACCCCAAGCGGTTTCATAAACACATTCATCGGTATTACGATTTAAGTCATATTCATATCGAGAGTCATGGGCGATTAAGGTAATAGCTTGTTCACTAATAAAGCTGCCGGTGTAGGGATCTTCTTCATAATAACGCTGCGCTTTAGTTAATAAGCAGTTTTGTAAAAGCTCAGCCCTTAATTGGTCGCCATTATGAATCGCGGCTGACATGGCTGGTAAGTATTCTTCTATTTTAACGGTAAAAGCGCCACTGGTAATGGTTGCACTAAAGCACTCTCGTTTATTAATTTTACTGATAATTTCTTGCTCAGATAAGGTTTCCAAAACTAAAGATTCCATGTTATTCCCCTAATTAATATCTAAATATAGTAGCAATAATTCAACCATATCAAGATATTAATCAAGGGTATATAAGTTGTTAATTAAGATTTGTTATCTGAGCTCTAGAGAAGCTTTGATATAGTACTGGCACAACAAACAAAGTCAGCAAGGTTGCACTGACTAATCCACCAACAATAACTGTCGCTAAAGGTTTTTGAATTTCGGCGCCAACCCCTGTGGCCAATAGCATCGGCAACAAACCTAATAAGGACGTCAAGGCTGTCATCAATACCGGTCTCAATCTAGTACTGGCCCCTCTAAATATAGCCTCCTCAATTGCTGTACCGTTTGCTGAGATTTTTCTCACTTCATTATTAATGCTTTCAACCATCACGACACCATTTAATACCGCGACCCCAAACAGAGTTATAAAGCCCACCGAGCCGGGTACTGAGAGGTATTGTTCAGAAAAATATAAAGCCACTATGCCACCAATAATTGCCAATGGTACATTCACCAAAATAAGCAAAGCTTGCCCCAAAGAGTTAAAGGCAAAATACAATAGCAGCGCAATTAATAGCAACGACAAAGGCACAACAAGCATAAGTCTCTGCTGTGCCCGTTGTTGTGATTCAAATTGACCGCCAATCTGTATGCTATAGCCACTAGGCAATACAACTTTCTCAGCAATATTTTCAGTGATATCCCTAACAACGCTGCCCATATCTCGCCCTTGTACATTGACTTGAATGACAACCCGCCTTTGCACATCATCACGCCTTACTTGTGGTGGACCCGAGGTTATATTGATATCGGCAATATCCGCTAACCGTAGCCAAGCACCTGACTTTGATCGTAAGCGTAGCTCTTTAATGGCACTTATATCTTGTCGATATTCCGGTGCTAAACGCACGTAAATATCATAGCGCTCATTGCCGTCGATAATTTGTCCTGCACTACTGCCACCTAGGCCATCTCGTACCAAGGACATCACTTCAGCAACCGAAACACCATAACGTGATAACTGCCGACGTTTTGGCGTGATCACTAATTGGGCTTCACCAGTAATTTGCTCCATGGCAACATCTTTAGCACCATCAATTTCACCAACCACTTGAGCTATTTGTTGACCTTTTTGCGCCAGTACCTGCAGATCTTTACCAAACAGCTTTATCGCCAACTGTGCTTTAACACCCGATAACAATTCATCGACACGGGTAGCAATGGGCTGGGAAAAAGTAAATAACAAACCCGGAAACTGCTCAAGCTTCGTGAGCATTTTTGTTTGCAACTCAGCACGAGTTTCTCCACTTTGCCACTCATGTATTGGTGCTAAGCCGATATAAATTTCAATGTTATTAACTGGCTCAGGATCCCCTCCTACTTCAGGACGCCCTACTCGACTTAACGCATATGTCACTTGAGGAAAATCCAGCAGCATCTCTTCTAATTTCGGAGCCACACTAAGCGCTGTATCTAAACTCGCTGAAGGGGATAAGGTAACTCTAAGGTTTATCGTTCCTTCCTCTAATTCAGGCACAAATTCAGTACCCAAATGTGGTAATAAAACTAAACTAGCCACCAACAGTGAAAATGCGCCTGCAACAACAACCTTCTTTTGCTTTAAGGCGATTGTTAATATCTTTTTGTATAAATTTTCCAAGTTAGAAAGTATCGGGTTATGCCTTACTTTCAGCCCGGACTTAAATAAAATACTCGCTAAAGCTGGTACTATAACTAAAGAAACAAATAAAGCCGCCACCATAGCAAGCATTATACTGACCGCCATAGGCTGAAATAATTTAGCCTCAACCCCTTCAAAGCTAAACAATGGCAGGAATACTACCAAGATAATGGCACTGGCAAAAAATATCGGCCTTGCCACAGATTGAGCTGCTTGCCTCACCACCTCTTTGATTTGTTTTTTGTCTAGTGAGTTATGTTCACTTTGAGCCTTATTTAAATACTTGAAGATATTTTCCACCATAACAACAGCGCCATCTACCAGCATGCCAATAGCAACCGCTAAACCACCTAATGACATCAAGTTTGCCGATATGCCAAGCCAAGCCATAATCATCAATGCCAACCCAATAGATACAGGGATTGATAATAAAACCAAGAAGGTCGCAGATAAATTAAGTAAAAATAGCGCTAAGACAATAATGATAAAAACAAAAGCTATCAACAGTGCTGTAACGACGGTTTCAATTGCGTTTTCGATCAAACTTGATTGATCATAGAGCACTTCAAACTCGACACCTGTAGGTAGAGCTTGATTGATGATGTTGGATTTTTCTTTAATACCATCAATAGTACTTTTGGTATTCGCACCTAAACGCTTTAATACTATGCCGGTTACTACTTCACCAAGGGCTTCCACTTGACCCTGTTCATTTCTTCGCGACATAGTGACGGCACCTTGGCGAATTTCACTGCCCATTTTCACTTCTGCAACATCCCCTACAGTTACCACAACGCCAGAAAGGGTTTTAATCGGTATTTGCTCTATTTGCTGTAAAGCTGATGTGCCAGATTCAAGCCAACCTAAGCCACGAATCACCAATTGCTCTTGCCCTCGATTTAAGTACCAGGCACCAACATTTTGATTATTGTCCTCAATAGCAGCCATTACTTGTTGCTGATTTAATTCATAAGCAAGTAGACGAGATGGATTCAGCTGCACTTGGTACTGTTTCACATCACCGCCAAAAGACAGCACTTCGGTTACTCCATCTACCGGCATTAAAAGCAATTTTACTAAGTAATCATTTAAGCTTCTCAGTGCCATGGTATCTATACCTGAATCGGCATCAGCAGTTAGTAAATACTGGTAAACCTGTCCTAACCCTGAGGTATTCGGCCCAATTTCTGGGTTAGCCATACCTTCAGGTATTAATTCTTTAGCAGCCTGCAGTCGTTCAAATACTAGCTGTCTGGCAAAGTAAATATCTGTGCCTTCCTTAAACACTATTGTGATACCTGACAAACCAGTTTTAGAGATTGAGCGAACTTGCTCAACATCCGGTAAAGCATACATTACTGCTTCAATCGGAAACGTGATCAGCTGCTCGACTTCTTCTGCAGCCAACCCAGGTGCCTCAGTATTAACAGCAACCTGCACGTTTGTTACATCAGGAAAAGCATCTAAATTTAATTTGGGAATAATAACCATGCTGCTTAGCATTAATCCCACTAATGCCATGATCACCAATAAAGCATTATTTATCGACCAATTAATTACTGATTTCAACATCATTGACTCCAAAAATTAATGGTTATGGGTATCAAAACCAGCTTTCGCTGATTGTGAGGCAATGAAAAAAGCACCCGTCATCACAACTTGGCTATCACTAGCTAAACCTTTAACTTCTTGCCAAGTCTGCCATGTTTTGCCTTCTTCAACCCAAACGCGATATTCACCTCCTAATTCAACCTCTTGTGGCCTAAAAGATATACTCTCATCATGGTCACTCATTTCTAGGGCATTATGTTCATGCTCTTCATTCGTTGATTGTACATACAGTATCCAGTCACCATCTTCACCTAATATTAATGCCGATTGAGGAACAGCCATAACTGTAGTTTGTGGTGTAATAGAAAAATATACATCAACAAATATACCTGGATGCAAACTATGATCAGGGTTGCTAACTTTTAAGCGAATAACACGTGTGCGTGTTTCGACTTCAATAGTGTGGCCTTGCTGTATAACTTCTGCAGTAAATAACTGCTCTTCATTACCTACACCAAAAACAATTTCCGCCCGATTACCCTCTTTAAGGTCAATTTGATTATTTGCCGCTAAACGGGCTTCAATCCACAACTCTGTTTCATCACTTAATTCCATAATGGTATCGCCAGCAGACACTCTTTGTCCTTGTTGAAAGTCATCAGACAATACGGAGCCACCACGTTCAGCTACTAAGGTATATTCACCTAATGCTGAATCTTTATTAGTCCCAACAGCTTCAATCGCCATTTTACTTAAGCCATAGGCTCTCAACCGCGAAAATGTGGCAATATAATTAGTTTTCGCATTCAAGAGTTCGCTATCACTAATAATATTTTTTCCGACATTTTCTGCTCGTTTCCAATCAGCATAAGCGATACGGTAATTTGCTTGTGCTTCTGCAACAGCCTCACTAAATAGTGACACCAACGCCTGACCTTGCTTTACATGCTCTCCTAAAATAGCGTGTCGACGTAAAATGACCGACTCCACTCTAGGTGAAACTAAATAGCTAGTGTAGCCATTGGCTTTAACTTCACCCGGAGCATAAAGGCGCTGCTTCCTATATTTTGACGTGACTTTCGCTACACTAATATTGGCTAACTCTACTTGTGCTTGAGAAAAAGATATCGCTTGCTCATCCTCTTCATGACTATTTTTCGCTGTGGTAGAAAAAGCATTACTGCTAATAAATAAAAGTGAGATAACTGCGAGCATAAATGGCACAGCTAATAAGTATTTTTGGATCGTAGAATTCATAATTAACTCGTAAAAATTTAAATTTGTTAAAAACGCTATCTACAACAGAAGATCAAACTAAAGCACACTTATTTTGGTGTCGACATCGCGCGAAAGTGCAATCGGACTCTTACGAGAGCCTGATAGTATTAACAAGTAGATAGCGTTAAGTTGGCCATTCTCATAAAGCAAAACGCTATCAAGCGAAACTTTGAACTGATTAATGGCTATAAATAGAAAAACGAATTAAAAAATGGGTGGGCGTAAATCAGGACTAACAAGATTAGAGCTAAAAAAGTTTTTAGATGTGATTAATTGATGCACTTTTTGCTTGGCAAAAGCCTGCAAAGACTCTAATTCAACAAAAACTATTGAGCTATGATGACAGTGATGTTGATGGCAGTCTGGATGTTCTTCCGAATCAAGATGTTTGCTATGATTATCATCAATGCCAACAAGTTGATTCGCTGAGCTGTGAAGCTTAGTACTATAATCATGAGCACTTTCTTGGTGACTCAATTCATGTGAATATTGATGCGTAGTAGTTAAATCTGGGATCGAAAATACCGACTGCACAGCAATCAGCATTACTACCAAAAAAGAAATATATACACGCATGAAAACAGTCTAACCGTAAATATCAACAGTTAGACTTTACCAGAACCGCACCAAATTAGCACTAGGCTATATTGTAACTAAAATATTAACCTTTGCTTTCAGTTGTTAGTACTTTTGCTAAGGCTGGATTGACAGTTTGCTGACACTTTTCATCGTAAAGAGAAGCTGCATAAGTATGTAAAACTGCTATAACCAGCTCATACACCAAACATTACCAATATATTGATTTAATTAACTTTAACACTAACTCATCGTAACAAATTCTTCTGCTGAAGTTGGATGTATTGCAATGGTATTATCAAAATCTGCTTTCGTAGCGCCCATTTTCATGGCCACAGCAAAACCTTGTAATAACTCATCACTACCAAAGCCGATACTATGCAAGCCTACTATTTTCTCGTCTTTGCCTGCACAAATTAGTTTCATGCGAGTAGGATCTCGATATTCTTCAGTGATAGCTTGATATAGCGCGGTGAATTGTGAATTATAAACGCAGATATTATCTTCACCATATTCAGCAACGGCTTCAGCTTCGGTTAAACCTACAGTACCAATTACAGGGTGACTAAAAACTACAGTCGCGATACCAGAGTAATCTAGGTGCTCTTCTGGTTTATTATTAAATAAACGTTCACATAAACGACGTCCCGCAGCGACAGCAACTGGCGTTAACTGTGCTCGACCTGTGTTATCACCTACCGCATAAATACCATTTACATTGGTGTTTTGATATTTATCCGTTTCAATAAAACCTCGCTCGTTGAGGTGTACGCCAGCGAGATCTAAATTAATATTATCTGTCGCAGGCTCTCTACCAATCGCCCATACTAGTTTTTCAACAGGACCTATTGATTGACCATTAGTTAAGTGCACCACTAAGTTGTCATCAGACAATTTCTCTATACGTTCAGGTGTACTGTGGTTGTGGAGAGTTGGCCCATGCTTAGCCATTTGTTCCACTAGGGTGTTACTGAGCATATCATCAAAGCTACGCAATGGTTTTTCATTACGAACCAGTAAATGTGTTTGTGTTCCTAAACCGTGAAACACACCAGCAAGTTCAACGGCGATATAACCTGCCCCTACAACGGCAACTGATTTTGGCTGCTCTGTTAAGGCAAAAAAGCCATCTGAGTCAATACCGTATTCTGCCCCTTCAATATCAGGAATAGAAGGTCGACCACCTGTAGCAATAGTTATATGATCTGCGGTGTATAAAGTGCCATCGACTTCAACGGTATTTTTATCTACAAACTTAGCAAAACCATTAATGACAGTCACTTCATTGGCATCAAAACCTCGTTGATAAGCAGCATGAATGCGCTCTATATAAGCTTCACGGTTTTTAACCAGTAATGACCAATCAAAACCTTGATCTTCAACTTTGAAACCATAATCACGAGCATATTTTAATGCATCACTAATTTGTCCGGCGTACCACATCGCTTTTTTAGGCACACAACCCACATTAACACAGGTGCCGCCAATGTATTTTGCTTCAATAACTGCGGCTTTCTTGCCTAGTTTTGCTGCTCTATTTGCCGAAGCAATTCCGCCACTACCGCCGCCGATAGATATATAGTCAAAATGTTGTGTCATAATAATTTCCAAAGCATTGTTTTGAGTGGATCAGGCAAAACTACAATATTTGAAGCTGCCGATAGTGCACCACAAGTTTCAAGTGTAAATATAAGTAATATAGATATGGGCATTAAAGAAAATTATTCAATCTACATATAAAATCTATTAACCCTTATTAGATGTTAATTCTATTTTATTAGCAGATAAATATTCACCAATCGTTTTTTCATCAACAGGCTTACAGTACAAATACCCCTGTATGAAGTGGCATTGCCGCTGTGTTAAATAATTTAGTTGCTCCAATGTTTCAACACCTTCGGCAATACAATGCATATTTAACCGTTTTGCTAAAACAAGGGTAGTATCAACAATGGCTTCATCAGCTTTTTCTTGACCAATACCTGCAACAAAACTTCGATCTATCTTGATAATATCCAGTGGTAATTGCTTTAAATAGGATAATGATGAAAAGCCAGTACCAAAATCATCCAAAGCAAGCACTACGCCCAACTCAGCTAATCGTTTCATCGTTCTTATTGATTGCTCAGGCTCTGATATCAACGCACTTTCTGTCACTTCAATTTTTAATTGTTTGGCTGGTAAATCATGCTTTTTTAATAGCGCAATAATATAGTTAACCAAACATTCCTTAGCGAAATGCTGCGGAGAAATGTTCACCGATAAATATAAACCTTCTCGCACGCTATGCCATTTTTTTAAATCGACTAAACCTCGCTCTAAAGCTGACTCAGTCATAGGGATGATCAAACCCAATTCTTCTGCAATATCAATGAAGCCCGCAGGAGCGATTAATCCTTCGCTACTCTGCCAACGCATTAATAACTCAAAACCAACCGCCTTGCCTGTATGCGCATCGATGATAGGCTGATAATGATTAAAAAACTCATCATTATTGTAGGCCAATTTTACACTCGACTCTTTCGATAACCTCTGATTTGCTTCTAAGTTCATTCGCGAAGTGAAAAACTGAAATGTATTACGCCCTAGTTGTTTTGCATGATACATAGCAACATCTGCATGCCTTAATAATGCATTACAGTCTTTTGCATCGTCAGGATATAAAGCGATACCAATACTAGCTCCGACAATGACTTTATTCTCTTGTAATGTTACAGGTTTCCCTACAGTAGTTATTATACGCTGCGCTATTTGCCCTAACTTATTAACCCCTTGAAAAGACTCTATTAACACAACAAATTCATCACCACCAATACGTGCAACTGTATCGTCGCCTCGCAATAACTCAGATAATCGACGCGTTACTTCAACAAGTAATAGGTCTCCATTGTCATGACCCAAAGAATCATTAACTTGTTTAAATTTATCTAAATCAATAAAAAATAGCGCAATAGATGTTTTATTTTGTTTCGATATTTCAATCGCATGCTTAATGCGCTCTAATAATAAGCTTCGGTTAGGCAAATCAGTTAAATAATCATAATTAGCTAAGTAACGAAGTTCTTTTTCCGCCGCTTTTTGTGCGCTTATATCAGTAAATACACAGACAAAGTAAAGTCTTTTAGTTGCGTCATCCATCCCAACGTTAATATTTACAATAACATGAAACTCTTCGCCAAAGTCTGTGGTTACCAACTCCTCGCCACGCCAATGTTCCCCTTCTTTTAGTGAAGGTAATAATTGTTTATAAAATTGCCAACGAGGCTTGGTTAACCCAAGTAATTTACTATTAAATTGAAAGTTTTCATCCGGCCAATCAAATGCACTTCGTAATGACTGGTTGGCGGTAACTTGAGTAAAACTATCATTAACAATAAGTACCCAATCATTAGTTTGCTTAAAAGCATCACCATAATATTGACTACGAACTTCCTCAGCTCGGGTTTGGGTAATATTTGTATAAGATCCTGTGATGCGGCTTACCTGCTGCTCATCGTCTAGGCTAACTATTTTCCCTAAATCTTTATACCAAAGCCAATGACCATCGGCGTGTTTCAATCGGTATGTGCATGAAAAAGTATCTTCTGAATTATTAGCTGTTATAAATGCTTGCCAACGTGATAAAAACTTCTCCTTATCATCAAAATGAATGAGTGCTACATGCTCATCAAAACTATGCGCTGTTGCTAAATCAACATAACCTAACTCTTGGGAGATACGTTTGCCAAACATTAAATTATTGTTGGCCTGCCAATCCCATACCTCACTGTTACTACCTACTAATGCTAACTGTAGACGGTTCTCCCTGAATTTAATTTCTTCATGATCAGCCAGTAGTTGTTGTCGTTGTTTCAGCCGTCTATATAACCAAAGCCCTGAAATTAACAAAAGAATCCCAGCATAAACAGCATAAGCAAAAGGCGATTGTAGTGGTGCATAACTTACGTTAATCGCAATTTGTTTGCTTGGAGAATATTCGCCGGTAAAAGGAGAGATAGCACGCACAGATAAAATATGCTTTCCAGAAGGAAGATTTGGAAACGTGATTTTATTTTCAATCGTTGCCGGATAGGTGACTGGGCTGTTTCCTATAAGTTGATACTCAAAAATTACATCTTGTTTGTCAGCATTGGAGAGTGTCGAAAAATCGAACCGAATGCCTACATCGTCATACTTCAGCTGTACTGTTTCTTGTTGACTAATTAACACGGGTAGATCTAAAGATCGTGATATTACATCAATACCAGTATTATAAACTTGAATATCGTTTTCTACGTGTTTATTTTTTAAATGCAAAGGGTCAAAAATGCTAACTCCTTCCATTGAACCGTAAATCAGCTGCCCTTCCTTAAGCTTTAACTTAGCACCAAAATTAAATTCCATTGCTGATAAGCCATCATCAATAGTAAATTGACGAATATGCTGTTCATTACTATAGAGTAAAAAGAGTCCTTTATGCGTTGAAAACCATAAATCTCCATCGTTATCAGTAAGTAAACTGTAAACGTTGTTGTCTATTATAGAATTATTCCTATGATAGAAATATTTTTTTTCAAAGGAAGGATAGTCTAAACCTATTAAACCAACTGTCGGATAACTTAACCAAAACACATTGTTTTTATCAATAACCCAGCTATCAAAGGAGCCAAGTTTATTGTCAGAAATACCTTCATGTTTATAAAGTAGCCTTACCGTTTTGCTCTCTAACTCATATCCCCATAAACTATCTTTAGTACTAAATAACATGGTGCGAGTGTCAGGGAGGAGCCCATAAAAACTATATATTTCATTAATTGCAACTTCGGAAGTAATGCTCAAAAAATCATCAACACTACCTGATTGCAAATCAACCATCACCGCATTGTCTTCATATACCAGCCATAGGTACCTTTGTTCCTGTAGATATACCGCATAGTGTTCTTTGGATAAAATTTCTGATACTTCATCACTAAAGTCCGGATCAATGATTTGTTTTGTCTGAGGGTCGTATATCAAAATCCCCTTTGCAGTCGATAACATTAAACTGTCATTAAGGTAATTGTAAATTTGATAAATATGGTTTTCTGTAAATTGGTTTTTGCTATTTTCCGTTAAAAAATATTGCTCGATATTTTCTTCTTTATCATTGACTAAATTAAACCCTCGGCTCGTGCCCACCCAAAAATGATTGGCATCATGCTTGTGCTTTTCAATTGTCCAAACAGCATTATGGCTGAGGTTTTTATCTACATTTTTACCATAACGGTAATTGCGAATTATAGATCGGTTTGGATCCCATGAATAAACTCCTGATGTTTCAGATCCGAGCCAAAAGGTACCGCTTTTATCGCTTGCTAATGAGATAATGGTATTGTTGGAAACATTTTCATAATAATCGCTAAAACCAAAGAGAAAGTTTGCTTGTTGCGTCAACATTTCAATTTGATGTAAGCCTTTATTACTCGCAACATAAAGTTGCTTATTGGTGTATAAAAGCTGCCAAATAGAAGCGTCTTTTAACACTTGGTTATAAGTTACATAAGAGTGGTCACTGTGAAGGTAACTCTCAACTTCTTGGATATTTACACTGAAGACTCCGTCGTTAGTGCCAATAAATAACGTGTCGTTATTGATAATAGCTAACGTATAACTTTTACTGGCTTCAAATAGATTGTAATCATTCGATTTATTAGCTTCTGACAAACCATCAATCTTTCGAAGCTCCCCTGTACTAATAATATAGCCATATACTCCGATACGTGTGGCGATATACAATATTTTATTATGATGTTTAACTTGATAAATAATATCTTTATTTCGCAGCTTTGCAGATAAATCAATGGTTGTTCCGAATTGGTTCTCTTCAGGGGAGAAAAAACTAACAGCTTTAGAGGTAGCTACCCAATAACCATTAATGTCGGCATTATCCTTACCTTCGACAACATCGATTGCGTATTGTTTTCTAGTTGCATTAAATACAAGCTGGTATTTATTGGTTTTGGGATCAAAGCGATATAACCCTTCATCGGTATTAATCCAAATCCAGCCCAAACTGTCTTGTTTAACAGTATATATACTCGCATTTATAAATTGATTATTTGGGCCAGGTAATTGCTTAATTGTATAACCATCATAAATGTTCAAACCACTATCTGTTGCTAGCCAGAGAAAGCCACTTTCACTGGCTAAAATAGAATTAACTGTTCCTTGAGATAGCCCTTCCTTAATAGAAAACTGCTCTAATAATAAGTTTTTTACTTTACTCTCTTCACTTGCAAGAGCATTAACTTTCAAAAAAAGAGATATAATAATTAATAATATAGCTTGCCAAGTATGCATCTTTTTCACGCCATGAAAGCCTTATTTTTAGAGTAACTACAATTACACAGTTGTAGGAAGATAAAATAAGTATAGCAACAATAAAATTATCGATTAAATAATGTAATTAGCAAGTAGCTTCCCTTGAATATATGCTAAATAGGCATTACATCTACATTATTATTTACTTATTTGAGCTTAACTATGACTAACCCTTTACAACAAGATAGCAAGCTTCCTGCTTTTTCAAAAATCAAACCCGAACATGTTAAACCTGCTGTAGAGCAAGCTATTAATGATTGTAAGAAAGTGATAGCTGATGTACTCGATAAAAATGAGCAATTTACTTGGCAAAATTTAGTTGAGCCTATTGATGCCATAGATGACGTTCTATCAAAATTATTCTCACCGGTTTCTCATATGAATTCTGTGGTCAGCAGTGAAGAATTACGCGAAGCGTATGAATCATGTCTACCATTATTATCTGAATACGGTACTTTCGTCGGTCAACATCAAGGGCTATTTGAAGCGTATCAAAGCCTAAAAGACAGCGGCGAATTCTCTACCTTAACTACTGCACAACAAAAAGTGATCACCAATGCTTTACGTGATTTCACCTTGTCGGGTATCGCACTAAAGAATGATGATAAAAAACGTTACGGTGAAATAGTTACTCGATTATCTGAACTCAGCTCGACCTTTAGCAATAATGTTTTAGATGCTACTCATGCTTTTAGCATCAATATTGACAGTAAAGACAAATTAGCAGGTTTACCTGATAGCGCATTGGCCGCAGCCCAAGCTTTAGCACAGAGTAAAGAGCAACAAGGTTATTTATTTACCTTAGACATTCCAAGTTACTTACCTGTAATGATGTACTGTGACAACAGAGAGTTAAGAGAAAAACTGTATCGTGCCTTTGTGACCCGTGCTTCTGATCAAGGCCCTAACGCAAACGAATTTGATAACAGTAGCATCATGAATGAGCTTTTATCATTACGTCATGAACTAGCTCAGTTACTCGATTTTGATAACTATGCCCAACACTCATTAGCAACAAAAATGGCTAACAGTACGGATGAGGTAATGGGCTTTTTAGAAAACCTTGCCGTTAAGTCTAAACATCAAGGTCAAGTAGACTTCCAAGAATTAACTGAGTTTGCCAACGCTGAGTATTCACAAAATGATTTACAAGCTTGGGACCTTGCCTATTACAGTGAAAAATTAAAACAAAGTCGTTACGCTATTTCAGATGAGCAATTACGCCCTTATTTCCCTGAAAGCAAGGTAGTGAGTGGCTTATTTGAAGTTGTACATCGCCTGTTTGGTTTGAAAATTAAACAAAGAGAGAGTGTCGACGTTTGGCATAAAGACGTTAAATTTTATGATGTTTATGCCAGCGATGGTGAATTACGCGGTAGTTTTTATCTAGATTTATACGCGCGTGAGAAAAAACGTGGTGGTGCTTGGATGGATGACTGTGTTGGCCGTCGCGTATTAACCGATGGTAGTATTCAACATCCTGTTGCCTATCTCACCTGTAACTTTAATGGCCCTGTGGGTGATAAACCTGCGCTATTCACTCATGATGAAGTCGTCACTTTATTCCATGAGTTTGGACACGGTATTCACCACATGCTTACTCAAGTTGATGCTAGCTCAGTAGCAGGCATCAATGGTGTCCCTTGGGATGCTGTCGAATTACCAAGCCAGTTTCTCGAGAACTGGTGCTGGCAAGAAGAAGCATTAGCCTTTATATCTGGCCATTATGAAACGGGTGAATCTCTACCTAAGGCCTTGTTGGATAAAATGTTAGCGGCGAAAAATTTCCAATCAGCGATGCAAATGTTACGACAATTAGAGTTTAGTATTTTTGATTTTACAATGCACGCAAACTACAGCAGCCAAGCAACTACCGAGCATATACAGCAAACTCTTGATCAGGTTCGCAAGCAATACGCTGTAGTTACCGCACCTGATTTTAATCGCTTTCAACATGGTTTTAGTCATATTTTTGGTGGTGGCTACTCAGCAGGTTATTACAGCTATAAATGGGCGGAAGTATTATCTGCCGATGCTTTTGGATTGTTTGAAGAGCAAGGAGTGTTTGATCAAAAAACCGGACAAGCTTTCCTTACTAATATTCTAGAAAAAGGCGGTAGTGAAGAACCAAGCGAGTTATTTGCTGCATTTAGAGGCAGAGCTCCTGAAATTGATGCCCTACTTCGTCACTCTGGTATTGAGGCATAGCACTAACATGGTTGAAAAGTTTGAACAGTTATATCAACGTGCAGTTGAACGAAAAGGCGGCGAGCAAGCATTAGCCATATTGTTAGATATGAATTATGACAATATGCAAGATGCCTCAGCGTTGTCACAACTTACTGATGATAGAATACTCAGCGCCTTTACCAAACAAGTATTCAAGTCTGGCTTTGTTTGGCGTGTGGTTGAAAATAAGTGGCCTGATTTTGAAGAAACATTTTTTGATTTTAATATTGAAAAAATATTAATGATGCCTGAAGAAATGTTAGAGCGAAAAGCCTCAGATCCTAAAATCATTCGTAATTACAATAAAGTAAAAACCATTAAAGCAAATGCGCAAATGATGTTCGATCATCAATTAGATAAGGGTACTAGTTTTGCGCAGTTAATTGCACAATGGCCGTCTTCAGATATTATCGGTTTATGGGCTTATTTGAAAAAACACGGTCAACGCTTAGGCGGTAATACAGGCCCTTATGCCCTAAGAATATTAGGCAAAGATACATTTTTATTAAGCCGTGATGTAGAAGCGTATCTGCGAGCACAAAAAGTGATTGATGGCGGCTTACAAAGTAAAAAAAGTTTAACCGCTATTCAGCAATTTTTTAACGAATTGCAAAGCAAAACAGGTTATAGCTTAATGCAACTTAGTCGGCTAATTTCATTTGCCGTCGGCGATAATAATGTTCAGTTAGAGTCATAATAATCATGACAGCATTTAACCACATTGCCGTTGCATACGTAGATAAAATCGACAGTGATGCAGCCAAAAAAGTTGCGCAAAAATGGCAGTTTAACTACCTTGGTGACGCTGCTTCAGTCAGTAAAAATCCAGAAATAAAATTTTTACTGCAGTTCAACCAGCAGTGTTTAGAGCTAGTTAAGTTAGATGAGCCAAAGCTTGGTGGTATAAAAGTTGATTTCATTGAAGGTGCCAGTGCCCATAGGCGAAAATTTGGTGGTGGCCGAGGTCAAGATATCGCAAAAGCAATAGGTTTAAAACACGGTTTTAAACCTCATGTGCTTGATGCTACGGCTGGTTTAGGTCGAGATGCTTTTGTTTTGGCTAGCCTAGGTTGCCAAGTTACCTTAATGGAGCGTATGCCGGTTGTTGCGGCACTACTCGAAGACGGTTTAGCACGAGCACAGCTCAATAATGAAGTGAGCGACATAGTTCAAAACATGCAGTTATTACACGCTTCTTCAATAGAAGATATGAGCTTAGCTAAGCAAGTGGATGTTGTTTACCTAGATCCTATGTATCCACATAGAGAAAAAACAGCCGCAGTGAAAAAAGAAATGCGAGTTTTTCAATCACTCGTTGGTGAAGATCTTGATGCCGACAACTTGCTTGCTCCAGCACTTGAATTAGCTCAATATCGCATCGTCGTCAAACGTCCTAGTTATGCTGAGCCTTTAAACAATAAAAAGCCAAGTACCAGCATAAAAATGAAAAAAAATCGTTTCGATGTTTATGTAAATCAAGGTATTCCTAAAATTTAGCGCTACAGTTAATGTAGGTAAGTAAATTTTTGAGGCAAACTCATGGCTAAATCTTTATGTAAATGGAAAAAAAAGGACATAGAAAAAAACGTTCATGAGTTAATGCACATTGTGAGTAAACCTAGGTATTTTTGTAAGGACTGTGCACGGGCAGCTCACGATAAAGGTTTTTTATGTAAGCCAATGAAAATTAACTAAGGCAGCAAAACTCAAAAGTATTCGCCGTGATGATGCTAAATCAATTAAAATTACAATTTATGCTTGGTCGTTAACGCTTGTTGTAACCTTGCGAGTAGTTCATCGAATTGAAAAGGTTTTAGAATAATATCGTCCATTCCTGACGCTTTACATTGCGAGGCAATCTCTTCAGAGGCGCTTGCTGTAACAGCAAAGATCAGTGTATGTTTAGTTCCCAACTCTAATGCCCTTATATCCCGAGTTGCTTCAAAACCATCCTTTACCGGCATTAAACAATCCATTAATATCAAATCTACCTGATTGGCTTTAAATGCTTCTACTGCTTGTAGACCATTTTCTGCCACTATGACCTCAGCGCCCGTTTTCTTTAAGACCAGTGACATAATGGTTATATTAGTTTTAACGTCATCAACGACTAATATCTTCTTATCAGACAGGTATTCTTTACTAAATTCAGCAGGTGGTAAAGTTTCAGCTTTTTGCGCTTCATTATTAACCGCTAATTTCAGGATAAAGCTAAACTCACTACCCTTATCCAATTCACTCTGTACATCTATTTCCCCCCCCATCAAACCAACCATTTTGCTACTGATAGTTAACCCTAGACCAGCACCACCAAAACTTCTTGTGGTCGAAGAATCATTTTGCGCAAAAGACTCAAAAAGATGTTCTGTTTTATCGGGATGAATCCCTATACCTGTGTCAATAACAGCAAACCTTAGTTGGCAACTTGTTTTATCGCTTTTTAATAACACCAGTTGCAACTTTATTAGCCCTTGTTGTGTGAATTTCATAGCATTATTAACTAAGTTTATTAACACTTGTTTTAAGCGCACAACATCAACAAGTACCAAAGGCAATGTTTGCTTAGGCACTTCACTAATAAGGCTTAAGGATTTATCTGCGGTACTAGCAGAGCAAAGCATAACAACATCATTTATCAATTTTTTTATATCAATAGCTTCAGGGTGTAATTGAATTTTACTGTCTTCTATATTTGATAAATCGAGTACTTGATTAATCGTAGCTAATAATTGGTTTCCGGATTGCTGAATCGTTGTCAGATACTCGGTTTGTTCTTCAGTAAGAGAACTGGTAAACATTTGTTGAGCCATACCTAAAATGCCGTTTAAAGGCGTTCTTAATTCATGGCTCATGGCCGCTAAAAACATGCTTTTAGCGTGATTTGCAGACTCAGCTTTGACTACTGCTTGCTCTAACATTTCTTTGCTTTTTTCATTCAGATCACTATGGTCTTTAACCATTTTAATCATTTGCTGTTCATTATTATTTTGAATGACTTGAACCACTAAGTAGTGCTGACCATTTCCCAAAGTAATAACTTTTACATTCAGATCTAGGTGCTGATCGCGTCTGTTTATCGTAGCAACATGTTTGAAACGGTATATTCTTTTTTTAGCAATGGCATTATAAATTCGCTTTACTGTGTCATCAGAAAAAATATCATTTAAGCTACTTGTGCTGTTATCTAGAATAAACCAAGCTGCAAACGATTTATTAGATTCAATTAAGGTTAAATTTTCAATATCACACAGGGCAATCCCCTGATCAAGGCTATCGACAAGTTCACTCAATAAGTGATTAGCTTGTTGGTTAGGAGTGCTTTCAGAGCTACTCATCAGTTATATCACTGCTGATAATTATTGAGTTGATACGATTTGCTCCATTAAGCCGGAGATCAATTTCATGATTGTCTCTACATCATGATCTTCAACGCCAGCTTCTTCCAATGATTCAGCGAGTAACTCACCAACCTCTTGAAAATGCGGCACGGTAATTTTATAGGGTGCATGCACTTTTCTTAAATCTTTGCCCTGATACGTGTCTGGCCCCCCTAATGCAGTAGCAATAAATGTTGTTTGATGGGACATTAACCTTTCCATGTCAATATTATCAAAGTAGGGTGCGAGTTCGTCGCTATCCAAAACCTTTTGATAAAAACTAGCTACTACAGCACTAAAAACATCAAAACCACCGTATTTTTCAAACAAGCTTGTCATCACAATACTTAATCCATTAATCAAGAAGGTTGTTTTCAAAGTATAGTCAGGGTTATTACTTAATCCACTGGATTGCAAAGTAATATTCTTGATTACAAATAATTAACTAATGCTAAAACCAATAATTAATTTCAAAATAACGAAGTCGGTGTCCAATATTCTGTCTTAGTAATGCTAAAAATATCTCCTTGCACTGTGATAATTTCTTTTCTTCATTATCAACAATTAACTTTTAGAACCCATTGATTAATAACGATAATAATTCTTATTGGTGTTCTATCGTTATTCTGAGTTATTTTGGATATATTTAACTATTTTGGTTGAATAATTACCCGGTAAGAGGCAAGATCCCGACCATATAAATTAAAGAGGATGTCGTATGTTGAAGTCGGAAATGGTAAAACAGTTAAATCAACAAATTAACTTAGAGTTTTACTCATCAAATTTGTACTTACAAATGAGTGCTTGGTGTGAAGATCGTAGTTTTGATGGCGCGGCATTATTTTTACGTAAGCACGCCAATGAAGAAATGGATCACATGAAACGTTTATTCACTTATGTTTCTGAAACAGGTGGCTTACCTACTATCGGCGCGATTGATGCTCCACCGCACCAATTCAAATCATTACGCGACGTATTTGAACAGATTCTTGAGCATGAATGCTTAATTACCACTAAAATTAACGAATTAGCTCATCATGCATTTTCTTCTCTAGATTACTCAACGTTCAACTTCCTACAATGGTATGTTGCTGAGCAGCACGAAGAAGAAAAATTGTTTAAAGGTATTATCGATAAATTAAACCTGATTGGCGAAGATGGCCCAGCCATGTACATGTTCGATAAAGATTTTGCTAGCTTAGCTGAAGAAGCGGTAGGTAGTATAATGGAAGCAGGTTCAGTTGTAGAATAAAGCCTGTAAGTAGAGCAGTTACTGACTGCTCTACTTAAGCCTTGTTATCAATACTAATATTGAACTCGGTATTGACGACTCACTAGTAAACCAAACACTCCCACCATAAACATTGCAATACTCGTTGGCTCCGGCACTGCTGCCGAAACTATGCCTTTGCTAGTAATTTGAAAGCTATCCATTTCAACACGTAACCCGACCGGCGAAGCACAACAAAAAGGTGCATTACCAGCTTCATTATTACCCCACACAAATTCAATTTCATTCATACCAGCTACGAGTGACGACATAGTGGAAGATATTTGAAAAATATTACCTTCATGAGCAGATGGTTGATGTCTGTGTCTTCCGGTATTAGTCTGCCCCGTCGAAATACCATTAACAAGAATGTCTAAGCCTTGATTGTCAGATAACCAATACCCCAAAAGGGAAAAGTCATTATTTATTAAATCTATCCCGGTAAGATCTAGTGAAGTAACAGCACTTAAAGTCAAACTACCTACATGCGTATTGCCAATATGAGAAATCCACTGACTTGTATTAGTATTGCCCGCAAGCCAAGATGCTGAAGTCGTTCTCATTTCGGCGCTAAGAGGAGAGCCATTATAGGTATTTAACACATAACTATTATCTACGTTTCCATTAAGATTAACGCCAGTGCTATACATTAAAGCGGTATTGTCATGTGTCAAAACATCCATTAACGTGGCCATTGAGGTATTCGAATATAATGTCATGGTGACGATGAGCAATTGGATATAGGTGCGGATAGTTTTCATTTTTATTCCTTTAAAATTGTTTCAATATTGTTAACTGATAAAATCCTATTATTTAACATTGAAAAAATCCTAAAAAAACCTAAAAAAAATCTAAAAGTTTTATCCTTATATTTTTCAACAACATAAATATGCTGTTTTTATTGTTGCAACCAAATATCCATTTCTATTTGGGCCAGTTTATCTTTAACTACATTTCGAAGGGCTATTTTTTGCTTACTGCCTACTGTAGTTTGAGTGATTTTACCTGTCGATATTGGCGATTTATCGGCATCACTCTTCGTATCAATTTTTAGTGGCGAAATAACTGGGTGATTACTGTTAATTGCTTTTTGATAATACTCAGCTTGCCTCACTACTTTCTGATGATTTGTTGGCGAAGGGGTAATTTGTGCCAAACTAGCCAAAATAGTTAAATATGAGGATTGCAGTTCGTTATTTTGAACTTCCATAGCTAAGGCGTTATTTACAGCCTGCTCAACAAGTATTAACTTAGATTTATCTTGCTTAATGGCGAAAAGCATTAAGTAACTTTTAGCCTGAAGAATGTAAGCAGATGCTAGGTTTTCATTAATTCTCAGTGCCGAGTTGATTAACTGAAGTTGCATGCTGACACTCTCTTTTACTTTTTTATTCTTCCGCTCTTTGAGTAAATATACGCTATGAAAATACTCACATTGGGCAGCTGTAACATAGGCATCGGCAATATTAGGTCTACGCGCCAATGCCTTTTCATTACTCTTTTTACAAGATTGATAAGCTCTTACATTAAAGTTTTGCTGACTCAGCTGAAAACGCGTTTGCAAAAAGTGTAAATAGCCTTGATTGAAAAGAGGCCAATCATAATCCGGCTTAATCGTCATTGCTTGTTCACTCGCCTGTAAACCAGCATTGATATATTGATAAAAAGTCTCGGTATCTACTGCACCAAAATTAGCTAAACCCGCATAAAGATCGGATAGGTTATTATAAACTAGGTGGTTTTTTTCAGTCTCAGTTAATACTTCTTGATATACTTTTTCTGTAAACTGTAATGACTCTTTATAATCATGTTCGTGTTTAGCTAGCCACTTGGTTAAAGTAGAGTAAGCATTCGCTAAATTATTCTTCACTGATGAAGCCTTGTCCTCCAACTGCAAAGAAAGCTGATATAACTCTATGGCTTTATATAAATACTTTCTAGGATCAAGCTGCTGTTTAATTGCATGCTCCGCCTGAGTTTTCATTAAGCGTGCGTAACTTCCTAAAATAACATAATTCTCTGAGTCAATTGCTAGTGCTCGACTAAACGCCTGCTCAGCTTGTAGAAAATATTGACTGGGATCTTGTCCATATCGAAGCGCAAAAACAGCACCGTAACGTAAACTTATACCGTAAGAGTTATAAATGGCGAGCTTATTTTCCACGCTAATTGATTGCATTTCTATTGAATTAACGAGTTGTATATTGGTATTAATAATCTCAGTGATTTGTTCAATATTTCTTTTAGCCGCGATCAATTTCAACAAACTCTCATTAAGGTGCTGGCGAATATATAGCACGCGATCTAATGACTGCAACTGTAAGCTGTATTTTTCACTTAATGCTAAATAACTCTGTTTTCTCTCTTCATCTCTTATGTATGCTTTTGCCAGTGACAAATACCACTCCGCCAAGCTATACATAACTTCTGCATTATTTGGGGATGCTAACACTGCGGCATGACAAGCTTGCTCACCTGCCCTAACAATTTTGTCTACATTCACCAAAACTAGATCAACATACAGATATGCCAGTTCTATATAGTTTTCACAACGCTGCTTAGCAATTTGAGGATCAACACTAGTAAGCGATTGCTTGAGTTCATCCTGTAGTGTGTAGCCTATATTGGCGCTAATTATTTGTGAAATACGCTCCGCATCACTTACCAGTTGCTTTACTTTACCTTCAAACTTTTGTGAAAAAATAACCTTACCTTGTTCTACTAACTGCAAAGTGATAATAAAATTATCTTCAAGCTGCTCAATGTGCCCTTCTAGCCAATAATTAGCCTGTAAGTTATCTGCAATATTCGGTACAGGTAGATTGCTTTGGATATGGCTTGCCAATGTTGATTGAGGTATTACTTCGATACCACTTAGTTGACTAGACTGATGGTGAATTTCGTTGTTGAAGTATTGACTGATGACGTCACTTTCACCATTCGACTTTAATGGAAAGACAACTAAGCGAATAGCAGAGACCGAGCTAAATTTCAGAGCAATAAACATGGTTAAGATGATAAAAGCACCGATAGCCGCCAAAAGCTTCAGGTTAGGTTTGTGTTTTGCACTTGGCTTTTCTACCTGTTCAGGTTTGTCAAAATTAGCTTTAAGTCGATAACCCTGCTTGGGCATGGTTTCAATAACTTTATCTAACTGAGCATTTTTTAGTAATTGCCTTGTTGTACTGACTAAGTTAGTCAGAGAATCGTCAGAGACAATCGAGTCTGGCCATAGTTTTGCTAGTAATGTTTCTCGAGTAACCACATTTAGGTCGGCTTGAAATAAAAGCTCAAGTAAGGCACAGGATTTGGGGGTTAATTGTAGGTTAACGTCTGCTTTTGTTAACTGAAATGACGTTTGATCAAGATACCAACCGTTAATAAAAATGCGTTCCATGCCAAGGGTCTGTTGATCTTTCATTATAGTCTCTGCTATGAGCTAATTTTTAAGATAACAAGGTAAGAAGAGTGCTATGTAGTCACTCTACTTTAACGACTTTTAACGAAGTTAAGTTGAAAATTAGCCATAGCCTTTCCGGTTGCCTTGAAAAAGCGTCACTCTTTGTTGCTTAAAGTGCATTTGGAATAACCAAACATTACTCTAAGCGCCTCGATTGACCTCTTTTTCAAGCACAACAGAGTTATAAACTGAAAGTTCAACAAACCCTAATATCATTAGCAAATATAAGTGTAATTTCTTATATTATGGCAAAACAATCGTTTAGGCTAATTTTATAGTCAGCTAGACTGATGAACTGAACTTTAATCTAACCGGGTAGTATTAATTTACTGCTGAGCTCAATTAAATCAAGTAAACTAGCGCCCTACTATTCATGGGCAATAACTTTAAATGACAAATTACGATGTGGTAATAATTGGTGCGGGAGCCGCAGGACTGATGTGCGCAGCTAATGCCGGTTATCGAGGCAAAAAAGTTGCGGTTATTGATATGGGTAAAAAACCCGGTAGAAAAATATTAATTAGTGGCGGTGGTCGATGCAACTTCACTAATGAAAATGCTGCCCCAGAACATTATATTTGTCAAAATCCACATTTTATCAAATCCGCACTAAGCCGTTATTCAGCCCAAGACTTTATCGAACTTGTTGACCGTCATGGCGTTAACTATCATCACAAAACCTTAGGGCAATTATTTTGTGATGATAGCGCACAAGATATTGTGGATGTCTTGTTAACCGAGTGCGAATGGGCAGGAGTTACCATTGATTTACGCAGCGAAGTGTTTTCTGTTGATAAAAATGATGATGGTTATGCCATTAGCACTCACCTTAAACGTTACCAATGCCAATCACTTGTAGTCGCTTCTGGTGGCTTAACCATGCCAAAATTGGGCGCAACGCCTATTGGCTATAAAATTGCTGAGCAATTTAATATCAATGTATTACCTACCACTGCGGCACTAGTACCATTTACCTTGCACGATCACGACAAAAGTCGCTTTGATGGTTTATCCGGTATCAGCATAGACTGCTTAGTAACGAGTGAAAGTAAAGTGAGTTTTCGCGAAAACATCCTTTTCACCCACCGAGGTTTATCTGGTCCCGCTATCTTGCAAATATCTTCTTTTTGGCAAGCAGGACAAGCTGTGGCCATAAATCTACTCCCTGAGCATAACCTTGCTGAAACAATGACACTTTGGCAAAATGAACAAGCTCAAAAATCTGTCAAAAACCTATTGTCTACCCTACTTCCAAAACGTTTTATTGAAAGCCTAATCACCAGTAATGACATTCCTGATAAAGCCATAAACCAGTTTAATCATAGCGAAATACAAGCCTTGCACGACTTTATGCATAATTGGCAAATCAAGCCGAATGGCACAGAAGGCTATAGAACAGCAGAAGTTACACTAGGTGGTATTGATACTGACGAACTATCCTCGAAGACGTACGAATGTAAAAAAGTTGATAATCTATATTTTATTGGCGAAGTTATTGATGTTACTGGCTTTTTAGGGGGCTATAATTTTCAAGCCTGCTGGGCACAAGGAACAGCTTGTGGCTTGGCTGTATAATTTGTTTTGGTTGTTCAAGGTACCAAACTGTAAACTTGTTGATAGTTTATAGAATAACTTCTTCCTATACTCTTCAATTATTATTGAGAAATCAAAACACATAGAGCCAATTTAAAAGGTAGAACACTTGATGAATTTTCAGCAATGGCACGATACAGGTAGCTTTTTAGATTTTGAAGGTCATCAAATTTTTTATCGAATAGAAGGTAGTGGGCCACCTTTATTGCTAATTCATGGGTACCCCACCGCCAGTTGGGATTGGAGTAAGATATGGCCACAATTAATATCTAATTTTCAATGCATCACCTTGGATATGCTTGATTTTGGTTACAGCGATAAGCCCAAACAATCCTATAGCATCAATACTCAGGCCGATATCCACTGCAAATTACTCCGCAATTAGGTATCAAAGATTGCCATATAGTTAGCCACGACTACGGTGATACTGTTGCTCAAGAGATTTTAGCGCGACAAAATGAGGGTTCATTACCTTTCAAGGTGAATACTCTGCACCTTCTCAATGGTGGATTATTTCCAGAAACCCATCGCCCGGTACTAATACAAAAATTATTACTAAGTCCGCTGGGTAGTCTATTGGTTAGGTTAATGAATAGAGACACTTTAGCCAAAAACTTGCGAAAGATTTTTGGCCCTAACACCCCACCAAGCGAACAAGAAATAGATGAGTTTTGGCAGTTGATCCAACACAATAATGGTCATCTGATCATGCATAAACTTATTCACTATATGGTTGAAAGACGAGAAAATCGTAGTCGTTGGGTTGGAGCATTACAAGAAACAGATATACCATTGCGGTTAACCGATGGAATACTAGATCCAATATCTGGCGCTCATTTAGTTGAGCGCTATAAACAGCTAATACCCAATGCTGATGTTGTTTGTTTAGACAATATTGGCCATTACCCTCAAGTTGAAACTCCTGAATTAGTGCTTGCTTCAATAGTGGATAAAATCGAAAATTCAAATGTTACTTAACAAAATATCCCTGCAATATTAACAATCAGTAATACTTATATTTTATAAAATCAACGCAAGAAAAATAATTGGTTAATTTAACCTAATTTTAGTTGATTTAACAAAAAACTATATTTTCAGATTACTTCTTTTCACCCCCAAAAAACCCAACAATCAAACTAAATGGTTGTTTTATAGTTAAATTTTATGTTTGGCATTGCTGTTGCAATATTGAATTCACTTTACAAAATTAATTTAACTACATAAACAATTAAGGGATATAACCATGAAAACAATTAATAAAGTAATCGCAACTATCACACTTTCAATCGCCGCAGTTAGCACAACTTATGCTTCAACTGAGCTATATGCAGCAGATAATGAAGCCGGTACAAAAATATGTATTGCTGCTACTTCTGGTAGCAAGAATAAAGTTAATAATGCTATCGAAGATGCACGAGTTAATAAACATTACGTAGCGAAACATGTCACTTGTAACAATCAAGATATTCTAGATTTTGTTGCACAGCATGGTAAAAATGCCGATAAGATGAATAGCTTCTTAACCGATGGAAAATATAATAATCAAGTGACCATCGCAAAATTATAAGTACTTGCTAAAGAGTTACCAACAGGCCAATAGATTAATGCTATTGGCCTTTTTTTTGTTAATATATCCCCCTTGTCAAAGCCAATAATCTGTACATTATTGAGATCTAAATATTCAGCGATGGCGATGTTGATATCCATGCGCTATCCTAAACAACATACAAATAAAAGTAGTCCATATATACTTTAATGATGCAGTTAATAACGCTATCGGTTTTTAAAAGGCAATAATTCTCAAGCTTATATACTGCAAGGTATTACTTATAGGTTAGAAATAAAATATGACAAATAAAAGCCACTATGTTCGTCACTACACGCTACCACAAAGCCCAATATTTAATGAGCTGATGGCAATCATTGAAACTGTAGAGCAGCGACTATCTCAACTATCCGAAGACGACACCAATGTGCTACAGGGCGTGCTTGATCTCACGATAAAAAATAGATTAAGTAAAATTGAATATAAGGGAAATGTTGGTGCTTATATAGATGAGCTTTTACATGGCGTAATAGACGCTAAAAATTATTTCAATCAGTGTTGTTATACTAACGATCATGCTAGTGATGCTTTTAAAAATTTGCAGTTAGGATTAATTACTATCAAGGCAACTTATCAAAATTAATTCGTTATAAAACATCTTGCATCTTTAGCTGTCCATTTCTTATCATGCAGTCAGGTTAAGGCCACCAAAAATGATTTCACGTAAGCGTCTAATTATCATGGTCAAAATGCCATTTGTAGCGTAATATTTAACAATAATAACGTGCTAAAAGCATTCAGAAATATAGTTAAATTAATGGTATTGAATATTACGGATTTTCTTAATACTGTTTTTATACCTTTTACTAAGAAGGTGCAAAGGCTATCAGCATACTTGCTGCTGTTTATTTTTAGTAATGCCGTTAGCGCCAGTAATCTGTTGCTTTCCTTGCAAGGTGAAATGCCCAAATACCTTGAAAGGAATATAATTTCCTATCTAGGTGAACTCCCAGACACCGCATTAGAGCGCTCTGCTTTTATCTACTCCGCTAAAGACAACGCAACAGAAGCATTACAATCTTTAGGTTACTACCAAGCAGAAATTCACGCTAAAGTTGAACAAGAGCCTTGGCAACTAACACTAACTATTACCCTGAATGAACCAACATTAATTGATAATATCAATGTCGATATTCGCGGTGAAGCAAGCTCAGACCCTGAATTTATCACTCTAATCAACAAACTTGATATCAAAACTGGCGATATACTTCATCATGGAAAATATGAAGCGCTCAAATCTGATCTGCTGTCATTAGCATTGCAGCGTGGTTATCTAAGTGGCGTGTTAGTTAACAGCAATATCATTATCAAAGAAAATTTTCACTTCGCGGACATTAGAATACATTATGACAGTGGCCCGAGATATCAATTTGGTGATATCACCTTTAGTGACTTTGATCTTGAGCCAGAATTATTAACGAGCTTAATTCCTTTTAAAGAGCACGAATATTACAGCACAGAAAAGTTTCACCAATTGCAACAGCAACTTCAATCGACACAGTACTTTGGCAGTGTGTTAGCGGTGCCTGCAGAACATGTCCTCAATGAACAGCAAGAATATACTGTGCCTATTAATGTCTCGTTAACGCCAGCAAAAAGTCATTTGTTTGATTTCGGTGTTGGTTATGCAACCGATACGCAATTTCGCTTATCCGCGGGTTGGCGTACGCCTTTAATCAATAAATATGGGCATTATCAGGAAACAAAAATTGAGTACTCCAAAGTAAACCCAACAGGAAGGTTCATCTACAGTATTCCTTTAAGTCACCCCACTGATGATTTGTTTCAGTTAAAAATGACGATTGAAAATGATGATTACGCGGACTTTACAACCAAGTTTTATTCTTTTCAAATGGGGAGAGTGACCAGCAGCGGCAATTGGAATAGACAAATATATACTCGCTTTCATCAAGAAGCTTGGAAGTATGACCCCGATGAAGATTTACCTGATATTGATTTCGGTGATGAAGATCCCGTGCAATACATTATTCCTGGAATTACTTGGTCTAGGGTAATCCGTCAAGGCTCAGCATTAGATCCTAGTGGCGGCTTTAGACAAACCTATAATATTGAAGGTGCACACTTAGACGCCGGCTCAGACAACAGCTTTTTCAGATTACACGGGCGCTGGAATTACATCACCACCTTAAAGCCCAATCATCGGATAGTCGCTCGCGCTGAATTAGGAGCAATCTATGTTGATAGAGATGTTGAGCTTGCGCCATCGTTACGCTTTTATGCCGGTGGTGATCAGAGTATTCGTGGTTTTGCTTACCAGTCAATTGGCACCACAATACCCGCTTCATCTGATCCTGATGAAACTGAGACCATTGTTATTGGTGGTACACGCCTAATGGTTGCCAGTATTGAATATCAATATTACCTTACTAAAAAATGGCGCTTAGCGTTATTTTCTGACGGTGGTAGTGTTGCCAATAAAGGTGAATTTGAACCTGTCTACTCTTTCGGCTCAGGGGTTCATTATATGTCGCCCGTTGGGGCGGTAAAACTTGATTTTGCTTACGGCACACAAGACGATAATACCAAATGGCGTGTCCATGTGAATTTGGGAGCTGAGTTTTGAGCTTTCATAAGATCAGCTTAATAATCGCTAAATATGTGGCAATAACACTGTGCGCACTGGCAGTGCTATTAACAAATCCTTGGGGCACACAATTTACTTTAGCGATAGTAAATAATTTCGATGCGATAGAAATTGATTATCACAGTGGTTCATTCGTTCGAGATATTCAATTAAATGATTTTCATCTACAACTAGACAGCTTAGAAATACGCCTTAAAGGCTTAGAAACTGAGCTTAAATTTTCTTGCCTAAGAAAAAAGACTCTTTGCTTAAAAGCAACCAAGGCAGATGAGTTTATTCTGCACTATACCAGTGATGACGAGTCAACCGATCAGGCTGAAATAGATGCAGTAACAGACGACTCATTATTTGAAATGCCTTTTGCCATTATTGCTGAATCAATTAACCTAGGTAAAAACCATTTACTCATTAACAACACTGAAATATTGATTGATGAGCTAACGACTCAATTAGCCATCAACAAAAGTGATTTTGATATTAGCCAACCAAGTGCTGGGCAGTTAATTGTCATCATAACAGAAGACACACCACCAACATCAGGTACTAGCAAATCGACGAGTGAGACAATGCACTCCCCTTTTACTGCCTTACCTGAAGTTAATTTACCTATAGCATTAGCCATTAAAAAGCTGCAACTTAAGCGTATTATTGTGTCATCAAAGAGTGCTGATAATGTGCTGACACAACATTGGTACTCATCTAATAATGCGCTCACCGGCGACTGGGTAAATACTGATGTCAGCATTAAACATCTGCAGACTTCAACAGCTACTTTTTCAATAGCAGAGTTATCTGGCACTGCTAAGTTACTAGCGCCTTATCAAATAAATAGTCAATTTAACAGCGAGCTTAAAGACTTTCCGTTGTGGCCTGAAATTGCTAACAGCAATCAACAGGTATCATTACAGGGCTCATTTGAACAGCTAGATTTTGAGTTAATCAGCCAAGGCAGCTTAGCCCTAACGAGTCAAGGCACAATCAATTTACACGATGAAAATATGCCCTTTGATATCAATATGTCAGCAGAAAAATTTCCTCTGCCAGCATCGTTCGCACATTATGGTGATCCCTCTCCCTTTTCACTTGAGATGAGTGGCGATCTAAAAAAACAAACCGTACAACTCGAAAGTCAGCTTAAGAATAAAGATTACAAAAAGGCGCAAATAAAGCTAAACGCTATTCACGAAGAAGGCTTTTTCACGGTGAATGAATTGGACTTTTTTGATAGTGACTCAAACAGCCAACTAAACCTACAAGGCAAGCTGAACCTAAACGAAACTAACATCAGTTGGCAAGTTGCTGCCAAATCTAGCGGTTTTGCGTTACCCCAATTAAACCTTAGCAATTTGGCTGATATAACCGAAACCCAATCAACATGGGCAACTAAAATACCTGATTCAATCTCTGGGTATTTAGCAGGCACTGTAAATAGCACAGGCTCATGGTCCGAGAAACAGTGGCAAGTCGCTTTCACAGAGACTGAACTATCGGGCGTGGTTAATGACGCAACAATATCAGTTAATGCTGATATTGCTTTAAACCAGTTGGGAGAAGTTAAGCCCGGTAAGTTGTTTATTGCCTTAAATGATAACCAACTGACGTTAAATGCCGCCGGCAATTCATTTTGGGGGATCAATGGTCACTTATCAATTGCACAAATGAGTCAATGGCTTAACGACATCGATGGCGAATTTACTGGTGACTTTTCTATCACAGGAGAAAAAAGCCAGCCAGTAATTCACCTTGATAGCCAAATAACACAACTGAAATGGCAAAACCTGCACAGTACTACTTTAGCCATTAAAGGCAGTTATCAGCCAAATCAAAATCATCAACTTCAATTATCATTAAACAACGACGCCTTATCAATAACCTCTGAAGAAAGCCTTGTACGCCTAGATGACTTTCAATTACACATCAATGGTAACGCTAGCCAACATCATATTGAATCGCAATGGCTAGGCGACTTTGCCGGGCAACTTGCGCTAACGGGCCAGTGGGATAATAGTTTTTCTAATTGGCAAGCGGCGATATCAAAGAGTGAATTATCTTATCAAAATATTGCTATACAAAATGATAGCGCCTTCACTTTGAGTGTAAAATTAGCAGATGAAAAACTTTATCTGGATAGTCACTGCTGGCAAGGTAGTGGTTTAAGTATCTGCTTACCTAACCAAGCTATTATTGGCAATAGCGGCGACATTGCCGTTAAATTAAATATCGATTTATCTGCGGTTGATGAATTATTTTTGCCAGAGGATATTGAGTTAATCAGTAAAATTGATGGCGAGCTAACAGCAACATGGTCGCCACAAAAACCCATTCAGTCTAATGCATGGTTTAATTTATCAAGCGGTTATCTAAAAGTCAGTGATGAACTAGGTGAGCATCAACTCTCTGAATGGTCTAGTGGCGAATGGGCTTTCGCTATTGATGAACAAAAATTTAATAGCAAACTACTCATTACTAAGTCAGATGATAAAACATTAGTGGATGCTCGTTCAATTATCGAATTTAGAAATGACTACCCTATCAACACACAAGTCATTGTTAATGACTTTAACTTACAGCCATTTCAAACGATTATCGCCAATGTTGTGAGTTTACAAGGTACGTTAAATGCAAATATCACTGTCGATGGCACACTCAAAACGCCAATTGTTGATGGTTTTATCAATTTAGATAAGGGTAAATTTCAATTAGCACAAAATGCTAATACCTTAGAAAACATTGCTAGCAAGATCATCATTAAAAATAATGAGGCGGCTTTAGCGGGTGGATTTTCTCTAGACAATAATGAGGCTAATTTCAACGGCAATATCACTTGGCAAAATAGCTTAGCCATAAATATAGATCTCACTGGTGAGGCCTTACCTTTGGTATTCCCGCCGCAATTGGTGATGAGTGTATCACCCAGCTTAAACTTTAACTTAGCAGAGAAAGTTTTAACCATCAGTGGCAATATTGATGTTTTAGACGGTAGTTATAATATTGAAAAACTGCCAGAGGATAGCGTATCACTCAGCGACGATGTCATTATTGTTGATCAACTCGGTCAACCCGCCGCCAAACCTGTTAGTTTTGACATCAAAACAGATATAACCGTTAATATTGCCAAAGCATTTGAAGTAACTGGCCAGGGATTACAAAGTCACCTTTTTGGTCAATTGCAAATTAATCAAAAACAAAATCAACCCTTTCAATTATTTGGCAGAATTGAGTCCTATAATGGTACCTTTCAAGCCTACGGGCAAAGGTTAACCATTGAGCAAGGGCAATTAACCTTTAATGGCCCTATTGATAACCCCTACTTTAATTTAACCGCTAATCGACATATTAAAGCTGAAGATATAAACGTTGGCATAAAAGTAACTGGCTTGGCAGATGCATTAAATTTACAACTTTTCTCATCGCCCTCTATGGAAATGCCAGAAATGCTATCTTATTTAGTGAGAGGTAGAAGTCTGGATTCTGGCACTCAAAATAGTGGTGCTGCTGCTAGCTTACTGGTTGGTTTTGGTGTTACTAATAGCGCGGGGTTATTTGATCAAATCGAAAAAATACCGCTTATCAATAATATCGCGGTAGATACTGAAGGTGAAGGTGATCATACTCAAGCGACGGTCAGTGGCTACATTGGCAATAGAGTTTACTTAAAATATGGCGTTGGTGTATACGAGCCAATTAATGAACTGACAGTAAGAATGTTTATGTTTAATCGTTTTTGGTTAGAAATAGTCAGCGGTGTCGAACACTCTACCGATCTTTATTATTCATTTGATATAGATTAATTACCTAAAATGCTCATGAATTGAAATCGCTATTGTTTCTATTTCAGAAGGCGGTTCATTAAACTTGATGTTGCTTGAGAAGCCGTTCAACGCTGTTTTTGAAAATAGCATCAGGCGAGTTCAGTAGAGCGGTATGCTGAGTGATAGCATGACCTAAATACAAACTATAAAGTTCGTAAGCTATTGCAATACTGTCTACCTTGCCATTCAGTTTTTTCTGTTCGACACAGCGCTCTATACGATTTGTTAAATAAGCAATAAACCTGTTTTGTTGGTCAATGGTAAATGATCTCACCTTTGATGGCGGGCGGTTTTGAAAATCAACAACAGCTTTAATAAATGGGCAACTAACTTGATGCTCTTTAAACAATTCACTAGTCCAGTCTGCCCATGATTCAAGTAAGGCTTTAACATGCTCTAGTGGATCTTCTCGCCATGCCTGCTGAATAACACGCTCCTTGAACAACACTTCGCCATATTGCAAGATAGCAATTTGCATATCTTCCTTATTTTCAAAATGTGAAATCACCCCTGTCCTTGATAAATTACATAGCTTTGAGACACAGCCAATGGTTATGTCTGCGAGGCCAAATTGACAGCTGTATATAATGCTTTGATTTAAAATTGCTAAACGAGTACGTTCGCCTTTATTCATTAAGTTGCTAAAACCTGCGTAATATTATCAATAACCTTAGTATCTCCTAAAATTCTTGTGTGTCCAAGTCCTGATGTAACCACTAAGCGAGGCTTTTCATCTTGTAAGAAAGTATCAAGATCAATAAAGGGAGCAAACCTATCATTGCGGTCATGAATAAAAGTAAGGTCTAATGCTAGCTTATCGCGGTGATTTTCTGAGGACAACTGATACCATTTCTTGCCATATTTATGACTAATATTTTCTAAAACCCTTTTAAGAAATTTTCTGGAAATACCAACATGTTCAACTTTTTCAAACATTAACTCGAAAAAATTTATCGGCGAAGAAATGAGAATGATTTTTTTATCTTCAAGTAAAGAATGAGGTAAGTTTAGCGTAGCTATGGCACCCATTGAATGACCAACAATACCTTTTATATCAATATTCTGCTCATTAAAGTACTTAATTAGCAATTCTAATGTTTCAATAAAACTTAACAGGTGAGCTCGATTGCCCGTAGATTTACCATGACCAATATGATCAATAGCTGCGACTGTATAACCTTGCCCTGTTAAGGATTTTATCATCTTGTTAAAGGATTGACTGGAGTCTGCCCAACCATGGCTAACGATGACAACTTGCTCTCCGTGACCAAATAGGTTGATGTGCGCTTTACCTATCGATGTTTGAAGACTAATTTCATTTTCTGGAGCTGTGAATGTTTCACTATAGCTGCGTTTACCATAAGGTCTCAATAATATATGTTTACCTATATAGGCGCTAAAGCGAGGCGCGACTGTACTAATAATACTCGTAATTCCCCGACTAATGCTATTAAAACCTAGGCCTTTGGTTTCTTCATTAAAATAACTAAATTTCATTTTTAATCTCCTTTTTAAAATAGTACAGTTGCACTTTTATTTGATAATAGTTCAACTGTACTATTTTGTAAAGGACTTATAACTGCTACTCAATCGTCAGATTCAAAGGTATCAATTCCTGCTATAGCCTTATCGCCATAATAGAAAAGCTGATGTTAATGGGTGTAGGGGATTTTAGTGACTAGACAATTTATTGAATAAGGGGATGTTCAATAGGAGCGACACAACTTTGTAGAGAATAAATGGGGCCATTGTTGATTAGTGATAATCAACTAGATACAAAGAGTAAATTACCTTCCTAGCCACTATCGCTTAGTAATAATACCGACTCTTGACCATCGTTGCCACTCAAGTCCTTGCTGTTTTATCAAGCGCTTTAAACTGCGAAACAGTGCTTGAAACTCGATAATATCAACCACATAAAAAACAATCCAAGCAACGGGTGCTAGTAATAATAAATTCAAATGAAAGCGCGATTTATTGTCAAATATCACTTGTAAAATAACCATTAAAGTCATGAATCCCATCACAAACACGACCGGCCAATAATCATGAGTTACAAAGGTATAACTATAGAAAAAGGCAAGAAAAAAACCTTGAAACAATAAGGCTAATTCTGCATATAAAGCAATGGGCAGCAGCAACATAGTAAAGTACCAATTATGACCTTGCTGACGACTAAAAAACAGTTTTTGATATTTAATAAAGGTTTGAAATCGCCCAAAGCGCCAGCGTAAACGCTGATTAAACAAGCATCGCCAGCGAGAAGGCCCTTCGGTGTAGGTAACAGCATTACTTGCATAACGAGTTTTATGACCTGCGGCTAAAATGCGCATCGACATTTCAATATCTTCGGTAATGACATCGCCGTCAAAACCACCGACTTCATCTAACACCGATTTACGATAGGCTGCTGCTGCACCACCAATAATATAAACCGAGTTAAAAGCCGAATCGACACGTTTAAAGAAAAATCCATAAAGGTACTCTAACTGCTGTAATAGCTCTACTGGCTTGCTTTTATTGGCAACCACGACATTACCACCAACAGCGCCTACTTTAGGGTCGGCAAAGCGTTGTAAGGTATTGGTAATGGCTTCTCTGTCCATAATGCAATCAGCATCAATCGTGAAAATATAATCACTGTGACAAAGTGCTAAGCCTTCGTTTAGAGCATTAGCTTTGCCACTATTGGTTATCGAAAGGTAGCGGAGTTTTCTCGTATTTGTATGCTCTAGTACTAATTGTTGTACTAATTCACCGGTTTTATCCGTAGAGCCATCGTTAATAACAATCACTTCTACATTGCCATAATCATTAGCTAATACTGAGTTGATGGTTTTTACAATACCAACTTCTTCATTATAAGCAGGGATCAACACCGACACCTTGGGTGTGCCAACAAACTGATGACGCCTTTTTCTAGAGCGCTCGACACGTCGATAACAACAGAGAGTGAGTATTTGCACCAAGTATTTAAATAGCAACGGGAGCAATAGCAATAATATACACCAACGTATGAGTGTATAAGACTCATCAGCAATATAACTACTATTGAAAGCGAGATAAACAATGCTAGCCGATAGGCAATAAAGCAAAGCTAATAACAGTAAATAAACTATATTTTGCAACTTAATCAAAGGAAACCTCACACAACTCAGGTTCCTTTGAGTACAGCGTATATTTATAATGTGTTCGAAATTTGTACTGCATTATGCCTATTTTTCGAGGAGAAAGAAAAATAGATTTACTTTATTTTAAGAGTTTGGTTATAAGCATGCTTATTTTTATGCTTAATATCTAAAATATAAAGCACTTATAATTTGATATTTAACCTTTAGAATTACAGTCTCGCAAACAACTCATCATCAATAAAAAAGCGACCACTCATAGAGTAAGTCGCTTTACAAAAGCTTGAACTATATTTGGCTTACATCACCAAAAAATTACTCAACAGTTACCGATTTGGCTAAATTTCGAGGTTGATCAACATCTGTACCTTTAATGATTGCCACATAATAAGAAAGTAGTTGTAAAGGTAAGGTATAAACAATAGGTGCAATGATGTCATCACATACGGGTACTTCGATAACTTTCATGGTGTCGTCACTGACAAAGTTAGCATTACTATCAGCAAAGACGTACATTAAGCCACCACGGGCACGTACTTCTTCGACATTTGATTTTAGCTTTTCAATGAGATCATTTTTAGGTGCAACAACAATTACCGGCATTTCAGCATCAATTAACGCTAAAGGACCATGTTTTAATTCACCTGCAGCATAGGCTTCAGCATGAATATATGAAATTTCTTTCAGTTTCAATGCCCCTTCCATCGCGATTGGATATTGATCACCACGCCCTAAAAATAGCGCATGATGTTTATCGGCAAAATCTTCGGCTAAGCCTTCAATTGGGCTGGCTAAAGCTAGCACTTCTTCAAGTTTATTTGGTAAAGTCATTAACGATCTAGCGATATTTTCTTGTGTCTCTTCCGCCATACCATGATGTTTACCCAAGGCTAGGGTCATCATTAACAGGCCCACTAACTGAGTGGTAAATGCCTTAGTTGATGCTACCCCGATTTCAGCGCCGGCTTTAGTCATAAATGATAAGTCTGATTCACGTACTAATGATGAGCCAGGTACGTTACAAATACTTAAACTTGCTTTATAGCCAATTTCTTTGGCTAATCTTAATGCCGCTAGGGTATCAGCTGTTTCACCTGATTGAGAAAGCGTTACCACCATAGAGTTTTTAGGCACGAATGATTTGCGATATCTAAACTCACTGGCGATTTCAATATTACATGAAACACCCGCTAAGGCTTCTAACCAATAACGCGCCACCATGCCAGAATGATAACTGGTACCACAGGCAATGATTTGTACGTGTTGAATGTCTTTAAAAATATCGTCTGCGCCTTCACCGAAGGTATTTACATCAAGCACATCACCCGATAGTCGACCTTCTAAAGCATTACGAATCGCGATAGGCTGCTCATAAGTTTCTTTGAGCATATAGTGACGATATTCACCTTTATCACCTGTATCATGACTAACGCTAGCTTCAGTGGCTTCACGCTCTACTGCATCACCATTAATATCGAAAATATTCACTTCAAAGCGCGTTACTTCAGCAACATCACCTTCTTCCAAAAAGGCAAATTTTCGAGTCACGGGTAATAATGCCATCATGTCTGAGGCAATAAAGTTTTCACCCAAACCATAGCCGATAACTAACGGACTGCCAGAGCGAGCTACAACAATACGATCTTTGTCAGAGCTATCCATTACAACCGTGCCGTAAGCACCTTCTAACTGTTTAACTGTTTTCTGTACTGCTGATAACAAGCTATCACAAGTTTTCAACTCATGATGAACTAAGTGGCCAATGACTTCAGTATCAGTTTGTGAAACAAACTCATAACCTAAGCTCTGTAGTTTAGTACGTAATTCTTGATGGTTTTCAATAATACCATTGTGCACTACTGCAATGTTGCCACTAGATAAATGTGGGTGAGCATTTACTTCGCTTGGAGCACCATGAGTAGCCCAGCGAGTATGCGCAATACCAGTACCACCGCTTAAAGGTGTATCACTCAATGCTTGTGCTAATTCTTGCACTTTTCCTAAACGCTTTGCGCTAGCTAATTGGTTTTTCTCATCTATGGTTGCAACGCCCGCCGAATCATAACCGCGGTACTCAAGTCTTCTTAGCCCTTCAACCAAAATTTCTGCCACATCACGCTGTGCTACCGCACCAACTATGCCACACATATTTAAATCCTTATTATTTTCTACTGTTTTTTATGACTAACTTGCTTTGGCGCATATTAAGTTTACGCCTTGAGCAGTTAGCTGTTTTCTTACTGATTCAGATAAATCATCATCAGTGATGAGGGTGTGTATTTGTTGCCAAGCTAATTCCAGGTTAGGAATTTTTTTAGCTATTTTCTCCGATTCAATCATCACAATAACTTCTCGAGCGACTTCTGCCATAACTCGGCTTAGGCCAATCAATTCATTAAATGTTGTCGTTCCTCGGTCTATATCAATACCATCTGCGCCAATAAATAACTGATCAAAATCGTACGAGCGCAATACCTGCTCCGCAACCTGTCCTTGAAATGCTTCTGAATTAGCATCCCAAGTACCACCGGTCATCAATAATGTCGGTTCATTTTCCAGTGCATGAATTTCATTGGCTATGCTTAAAGCATTGGTCATCACAACTAAACCTTTTTTAGCGCTTAACTCCGAAACTAACGCCGATGTTGTTTGGCCACTATCAATGATGATTCGATTATGATCGCGAATTAAGGTTGCTGCATGTTTGGCAATAGTTTTCTTCTGTTTTGAAAGTTTTTCGCTTTTGGCTTCTGTGATTTCACTAGGCAGTGCGATTGCACCACCATAGCGTCGTAATAATAAACCGCTATTTTCTAGCGAGGCAAGATCCTTACGAATAGTAACCTCTGAAATATCAAATTGTTTTGCTAATGCATCGACACTAACTTCACCACTTAAATTAAGGTCGGCAATAATACGATGACGGCGCTGTTGGGTATTCCGTTTTGACATGTTCAGGCAGTTTCTTAACTTTGTAACTTTCACTTTGAACGACATTATGTTTCAAATCGAAAGTTATTGCAAATATCAGTTTACGAATTCTTCGGGTGAGTTAATTTAATAGACTGACGATTAAAGCTGAATTTTTCTGATTTGAGTTTTGATTCTGATTTATCGGAAAAAGGTAAAGCCACATAAAATGTAAAAAAATCTTATGTGGCTTGGTAACTTACTGTTTTACCGGACGCTGCCAGTTTTTAATGTTGCGTTGTTTACCACGAGCTATAGCAAGCTCTTTATCTTCTACATCTTTAGAAATTACTGAGCCAGCACCAATGGTTGCTGTACTACCAACGAAAACAGGGGCAACTAATGAGCTGTTTGAACCAACAAAAGCATTATCATCAATAATGGTTTGAAACTTATTAACGCCATCATAATTACAAGTAATTGTGCCTGCACCAATATTAACGTTTTTACCTATCATCGCATTTCCAAGGTAAGTTAAATGCCCAGCCTTACTTCCCTCACCTAGCGTCGATTTCTTCATTTCGACAAAGTTGCCAACATGTGAGTTTCTATTCATTACAGTACCAGGGCGAATGCGTGCAAACGGCCCAACAGAACATCCTTCACCAATGACCGAATCTTCAATGATGGTATTTGGTTTTATTACAACGTTTTCAGAAATTGAACAGTTTTTCAAAATACAGTTAGCACCAACTGTCACGCCATCAGCTAACTCAACTGCTCCTTCAAAAATACAATTTACATCTATACTAACTTCGCTGCCGACAATGAGATTTCCGCGAATATCTATACGAGCAGGGTCACGTAAACTAGCACCGGCTATCATCAACTCTTCCGCTAACCGTGCTTGATAAGCACGCTCTAACGCTGCCAACTGTACGCGGTTATTTGCTCCCTCTACTTCAATTTCAGTTTCTGGATGGGCAGTCGCTATTGCTTTGCCTTCACCATGTGCCGTAGCAATAATATCAGTTAAATAATATTCACCTTGCGCATTTTCATTTGATAAACCAGACAACCAGCGTTTTAAATCACCACCATTTGCTAATAATATGCCGGTATTAGCCTCTTTGATGGCAAGCTGCTCTGGGTTGGCATCTTTTTGTTCAACAATACCTACTACGTTATTGTCTTCTCTTACTATACGGCCATAACCTGTTGGGTTAGTTAGATGAACTGTCAATAAGCCCATGCCATTATCTGGTTTTGCCTGTAGTAGTTTTTCTAAAGTTGATACCTTAGTTAAAGGGACGTCACCGTATAACACTAAAACATCTTCATCATCTTTTAAAAATGGTGATGCTTGATCAACTGCATGTCCGGTGCCTAATTGTTCGGTTTGCTCCACAAATGTTAGATCATCACCCGTTATAGAGGCTTTAAGCACATCGCCACCAAAGCCATAAACCACATAAATATTTTCTGCCCCGAGTTGGCGAGCACTATCGATTACATGCTCAACCATAGGTTTGTCTGCAACAACATGAAGAACTTTTGGCAAAGAAGATCGCATACGGGTACCTTTACCCGCAGCAAGAATGACAACAGAGAGAGACATAGAAAATCCATTCGGTTTGATAATTTTAATGGCGTTATTGTAACCATTAACAACAGTGCTTTTCCAGTACTACTCTACCCCCAAAACATTAATGGCGAAACTGAGCCTTATCAACCCTTGTTCTTTTTGCACTTTAGCTGTGCAATTGAGTTATTTTTCGCCCTGAAATTATGCACCATAACAAAGCTTAAATTTATTTAATTAAATTTTATCCTTTATTTTTATATGGTTATGTAATTTTTTTTGGTTGGTACAGTACTTGCGATATGAAGAGCAATATAACGCAACCTGCGGTAGTAAAAAGATGAGCGATAAAGTAAAACTAGTAGTAATTGGCAACGGTCCTGTTGGTCATAATTTTTTAGAATATTTAGTTGAATCTGGTAAAGCAGATGATTACCAAGTAACTGTTTTTGGTGAAGAGCCTATTCCTGCGTACGATAGAGTTCACTTAACTGCTTGGTTTAAAACTCAATCAGTTGATGAAATCAACATGGTTCATGATGATTTTTATGGCAAAAATAACTTCACTTTGCATACAGGTGATAAAGCAACCAAAATTGATCGAGACAACAAAGTGGTTTTTTCAGAATCTGGTCTTGAAATTTCTTACGATAAAATAGTTCTTGCTACGGGATCTTATCCTTTTGTTCCTCCTGTACCAGGCCACGATCGAGATAATGTTTTTGTTTATCGTACTATTGATGATTTGGAAAAGATTACTGAAGCAGCTAAAACAGCTAAAGTTGGTGCGGTAATTGGTGGTGGCTTACTTGGCTTAGAAGCTGCCAAAGCAGTTATGGATTTAGGCCTAAAAACACACGTTGTCGAATTTGCTCCACGCTTAATGGCTGTTCAAGTTGATGATGGCGGTGGCGCTATGCTCAGCAAGAAAATAGAAGACTTAGGTGTTAGTGTTCATACTCAAAAGAATACTCAAAATATTGGTGACGGTGATAATACTGTTCACAAGATGAGTTTTGCTGATGGTGAAGAATTAGAAACTGATATTATCGTTTTCTCAGCGGGTATTCGTCCTCGTGATGAGCTAGCTCGTGATGCTAGTCTTGAAATGGGTGAGCGTGGTGGTGTTGTAATAAATAACAACACACTAACATCCGATGAAGATATTTATGCTATTGGTGAAGTGGCCCTTTGGGATAATAAAATATACGGGTTAATTGCTCCGGGTTGGTCAATGGCTCATGCAGCGGTTGATCATTTAACAGGTACTGGTAATAGTGAGTTTACCGGTGCGGACATGAGTACTAAACTGAAATTAATGGGTGTTGACGTTGCCTCTATTGGTGATGCTCACGGAAACACCCCCAACTCTCGTAGTTACACTTATGTGAACGATCGTGAAGAAGTTTACAAAAAAATTGTAGTTAGCGAAGATGATAAGTATTTATTAGGTGCTGTATTGATTGGTGATGCTGCAGAGTACGGTTCATTATTGCAGTTTATGCTCAATAAAATGGAATTACCTGCTGAGCCTGAAGGATTAATCCTACCAAGTGTCGACGGCAGCTCAAGTGGCATTGGTGTTGATGCCTTACCTGACTCGGCGCAATTATGTTCATGTTTGAACGTTACTAAAGGCGATATCGTTGAAGCCGTTGAAGGTGGCGCTTGTGATATGGCCGCTATCAAGTCTTGCACAAAAGCAGGTACAGGTTGTGGTGGTTGTGTTGCGCTAGTAACTCAAGTACTTAACTCTGAATTAGAAAAATCAGGTGTTGAAGTAAACACTGATCTTTGTGAACATTTTGCTTATACCCGTCAAGATTTATATAACATTATTCGTGTTGAAAAAATTAAGTCTTTCGCTGAGTTACTTGAAAAACACGGTACCGGGTTAGGTTGTGATATTTGTAAACCAACGGCAGCTAATATTCTTGCTTCTTGTTGGAACGACCATGTTCTTGAAAGTAACTTACAAGGACTACAAGATACCAACGATTTTTACATGGGTAACATGCAAAAAGATGGTACTTATTCAATCGTTCCTCGTGTTGCGGGCGGTGAGATTACCCCTGAAAAGCTTATCGTTTTAGGTGAAATTGCTAAAGAATATGGTCTTTACACTAAAATTACCGGTGGTCAGCGTATCGATTTATTTGGTGCCCGTACTGAACAGCTTCCTCCAATCTGGCGTAAGCTAGTAGACGCAGGTTTTGAAACAGGTCACGCTTACGGTAAATCATTACGTACGGTTAAATCTTGTGTTGGCTCTACATGGTGTCGTTACGGTGTTCAAGATTCGATGGGCTTAGCAATAACGCTTGAAAATCGTTATAAAGGCCTACGTTCTCCACATAAAATCAAACTTGCTGTCTCGGGTTGTACGCGTGAATGTGCTGAAGCACAAAGTAAAGATTTTGGTGTAATCGCTACTGAAAATGGCTGGAACTTATATGTTTGTGGTAATGGTGGTATGAAACCTCGCCATGCTGATTTATTTGCTTCAGATCTAACAGAAGAAGAAGTCATTAAATATATCGACCGTATTTCAATGTTCTACGTACGTACTGCAGATCGTTTACAACGTACTTCAGTATGGATGGACAACATGGAAGGTGGTTTAGAATACTTGAAATCTGTGATCATTGACGACAAGTTAGGCTTAGCGGCTGAGCTAGAACAAGAAATGTTAAACGTAGTTGATACTTACCAGTGTGAGTGGAAAACTACCATTGATGATCCTGAAAAAATGAAACGTTTTACTCATTTTGTTAACAGTGACAAAGCTGATGACAACGTAATATTCACCACAGAGCGCGAGCAAATTCGTCCTGCTTTTGCCGATGAAAAATCACTTGCTATTGAAGTAAAATAACAGAGGAATTAAATAATGACTAATCAAAAGCAATGGGAAGATATTTGCAAAACTGGCGATATATTGCCTAATATAGGTGTATGTGCTTTATTTGAAGGACAACAAGTCGCTATTTTTAAAGTGGCAGATACTTCAGGCACAGAACAACTGTTTGCAATTAATAACTACTGCCCCTTTAGTGAGTCTAATACTATATCGCGAGGACTAGTAGGTAGTTTAGATGGTAAAACAGTTGTTGCGTCACCTTTATATAAACAACATTTTGATCTATCAACCGGTATCTGCCTAGAAGACAGCACAGTAAGCCTTGATATTTACCCTGTGCGTGTTGAAGGAGATACCGTCCAGCTTGCTGCTTAAGGACGAATAATGAAATATAGTTATTACATTGCTGATGTGTTTACCGACCAACCTTTCCATGGTGTGCCACTACCTGTCTTTACCGATGCAAGTGGCCTCACTGATAGAGAGATGCTTCAAATAGCCGGAGAGCTGAACGCAAGTAATACTATATTTCTCATCCCCAATAGCCAGCAATCTTCCTACAGTATTAAAGCCTTTTCAAAGCTTGAAGAGGTCCCTATCGGCAGCCACTCTGTTTTAGCCGCTAGTTATGTTTTAGCCAAGACAAACTCTATCCCGCTAACTGAACAACATACACTCATTAATTTAGAGTCAAACTGGTCAGGAAAAGTTGAGGTCATTAAAACCTACGTAAGTAAAGATGATCAGGGCTCACCTTCCTTAGTACAACAAACTTATGATACTCACTCTGCAATAGACCGTTTCACTCCTACGACTGAAGAATTAGCTGCAATGCTATCTTTAAGTGCTGCTGATATTGGTTTTGATAGTTACCGACCGTTAATAGTTTCATGTGGTGTTCCTTATTTAATTGTCCCTATCATGTCTTACCGAGCTATTCGAGAGGCTAAATTTAATGAAGCTGCTTGGAGCAACTCTTCAGCACCAACTTCGTTAGCGCAAGAAATATTACTTTTCTCCAATAATACTGACAACAATACTGCGGACTTTCATACACGGTTACTTGGACCAGCTATTGCTCATCATGAAGATCCACCTATTGGTGGTGCGATTGCCTCATTCGCTAATGCTATTTGTGCTCATGAGCATATTCAAAAAGGTACTCATATATTCGCCATACAACGTGGCGCAAACGATGCCAGACAGAGCATGTTCTATGTTGAAATGGATAATAAACAAAACCAAAACCTTACCATACGTGTCGGTGGGTATGGCGTTATCATGACTGAAGGTACAATAACCATAAATTAATATTTCCAACTGTCCATTTTTACCATCTAGGCTTGGCACTTCTACCGAGCCTGCTCTTTCTGAGCAGATCTAATATGCATACCTTAGTTTATAACTCACACTTAATACGAAGATAATCGTAATTAAGTATTGACATGTACGACGATCATCGTACATATTGTAGTGACTAAATAATAATCAAAGGGAAAATAGTATGGCTAGAAAAAAGATCAGAGAAGAAACTAACCTAGAGCCAGATATGACACCAATGCTAGATATTGTCTTTATATTATTAATATTTTTCATCGTAACAACATCCTTTGTTAAAGAAGAAGGGATAATAGTTAATAGACCTAAACTCAATAAACCATCAACTGAAAACGCCCCTTCCATTGTTGTGCAAATAAATGAAACAGGCTTAGTCAGTTTTAATGGCAAACGAGTAGATATAGAAAGACTACCAGCACGTATTGAGAACTTTATTGCTAAGCACAATACAACCAGTGCTGTCGTCATACCAAGCTACGATACAAGACATGAAGATGTAGTTAGTGTTATTGATCAAATTAAAACTTTTGAGCAATTAATTATATCCATTGGTAAGTAACACGCAAAACCTATGTTTTACAATACAGCCTACAAATTAATTTGTAGGCTTGCATTACCATTACTCTTTAACACCTCAGGCCTTAATAGAGTAACTTAAAAAGATTTCTCACCTCATAGCTTACCTACTAAGAAAATGTCTCTCAAAAGCGACTTTGAAGTTATATTAAAGTAGCATTCCCAAAAACGATAAAGTACACGGCTTGCCCGCCAGAGTCACAATGATTGTACTTATTTATTAATTTCTCATACTGCAGAAAAGCAAAAAGCCCGTCACTTTCGTAACGGGCTTTCCTGTGCCTCAGCACAAATTAG